>VEQJ01000258.1 GCA_018883285.1 Alphaproteobacteria bacterium | reverse complement strand
AGGATGGCGACTGCGCCAGCCGCTATCGCCTGAGCCGCAAAGCTAAGCCCATCCGCCTTTGCGCCCCGTACCGCCACAAACAGATTTCCCGCCCTGACCGCGCGCGAATCGGCTGTTACCCCCGTAATCAGCGGGTCACCATAGCCCGTTGGGTTGGCAATATCAGCGATCGTCAGCAGGGTGGAAAGAGGCCAACTCGGCTTTTGGGGTAAGGGTTCCATTGGGCATGTTGTCAGGCAGGGGGGTGGAGGATAAGCCGTTGGGAAGGGTCAAGGCCGCCTGGATCAGGGGATCTTGCTCATCAACGGGCATAATGTTTAACAGGGGGGCGGCACGGCGAACGATGTTGTGCACGACGGGGGCGGCGGCCATACCGCCGGTTGGAGTGTCGCGGCCAGGCTCAGCCTTTGGCTCATCCACCAGAATCAGGGTGGCGTATTGCGGATTGTTGATCGGAAAGGCCGCCACAAAGGATGCCAACACCGCATGCCCCGCATAGCCACCGCCCATGCTTTTTTCCGCCGTCCCGGTTTTGCCACCAACGGGAATGCCCGCAACATTGGCGCGCGATCCCGTGCCATCGGTTACCACCGCGTACATCAGCTTGCGCATCGCGGCCGAGGTTTTGGCGGAAATAACCTGCGTGCCCGCACTAAGGGCTTGATCGGTTTTCAGGAAAGTGGCGGGATGATAGACCCCGCCGTTGACCAGGGCAGACACACCGCCGACCAGCTGCACAGGGCTGATCGCCATGCCGTGACCATAAGAGGCGGTGACGGTGTTGATATCGCGCCAGGGGTTGGGCGTCATCGGCTGGCCAACTTCGGGGATTTGCAACTGGGGCTTAGCCAAAAAGCCCAGCTGTTTAAAAAATTCCTGCTGACGTTCACGGCCAACGGCCAGGGCGATGCGCGCCGACCCAATGTTGGAGGAGTACATCAGCACCTCGGGAATGCTAAGCCAGCGGTTTTTGGCGTGAAAATCGCTGATGGTAAAGCGGCCAAATCGCAAGGCCTGGGTCGCATCCACCACATCGCTTAGCTTAAACAGGCCAGATTCCAGGCCAGAGGCAATGGTAAACAGCTTAAAGGTTGATCCCATTTCGTAAACGCCCAGGGTGGCGCGGTTAAACATCGCCTCCTTCTGGGCATTTTTGCCTGACGCCATGCGCGGCGTGGGGGCAGCCGTGCCATTGGCAACCTTGGTCAAAAGCTTTGCGGCGCTGGCGGCACCTGCATTCATCCGTGCCAATTCGCCCGCCTTATTGGGATCATAGTCGGGCAGGGAGACCATGCTGACGATTTCGCCATTGCGCACATCCATTACCAGGCCGATACCGCCAACCGCGTTATAGGCCTGAATTGCCTTAAGCAGCTCATCCCGCACCACATGTTGCAAACGAATGTCGATGGCCAACTGCACCGATTGACCAGCGGCCAATTGCTTGTCCATGCCCTTTTCGATGCCTGCCACCCCAATGTTATCAACATCGCTAAGGCCAACCAGATGGGCAACATCATCGCCAAAGGGATAGGTGCGGCGCCAATCCGCCTGAAAATACACCCCTGGCAGCCCCAATCGGTTAACCGCATCGGTTTCCTGCGGCGTAAGGTGGCGCACCAGCCAAACAAAGCCCTTAGAATCGCTTAGGCGTTTTTTCAGCGCATCGCCATTCACTTGCGGCAGGACGGAGGCCAACTTGCTGGCCGTTACCGCGGGATCGCGAATTTGCTTTGGGTTGGCGTATAGGGAGGTGGTTTGCAGATTGGTGGCCAGCACCAGGCCGTTACGATCGACAATATCGCCGCGCTTTTGCACCACGGCGGCCACAGTCTGCGCCTTAGGCTCCTCCACCGAGGTGAAAACCATCAGAGCAACCAGGCGCAAACAAACCAGGCTGAAGGCCAGCGTGCACAGTATCGATAAAAACTTTAACCGCCCCTGCATAACCCTTTCACCCAATTTTTCCGCCAATTTCTCTTGCAGCTCAACAGGCGCAGAGCCATGAGATCTATCGGTACCCCGTGCAGACGACACCGTCAACTGCCAGTTTCGACCGCGCCGCCATATTTGTTGCAGCAGCCTGTGCCAATTGATGCCCATCAAGGCTTGGAAAGGGGTGCCAGCGCGCCCAGCCTGCCTATAGTGACCAGCGTAATTGCCGTGATTGCCTAGGCGCCGCATCATGGCTTCATCCCGCTGGTTTTGCTGTTGTTGTGGCTTGCGCCGCCGTTGTGCGCCCCTGCCGATTTATCTGCAGCCATAGGGTTGGCACCACCAGCCCCGCTTTGCGATGGGGCAGGGGTGATGG
>VEQJ01000021.1 GCA_018883285.1 Alphaproteobacteria bacterium | reverse complement strand
CCCTGGAGGGGGAATTGGCGCGCAGCATCCGTGCGATGGACAGCGTGGCGGCGGCGCGCGTGCATCTGGTTCTGCCCCAACGGGAATTGTTTAGCCGTGAGACGCAGGCGCCCAGTGCATCGGTGGTGCTTAAACTTCGCCGCACCTTGGATCGTGGCCAAATCAATGCTGTGCAGCATCTTATCGCGGCGGCGGTGCCGCAATTGCAACCAACCCAGGTGGTTATTGTCGATGATCGCGGCAATATGTTGGCGGCGGGCTTTGAAGATCCCAACAGCAGCTCAACCGTCATCCAGCGCAGCAACGAGTTGCGGCAAAATACCGAAATGCGCCTTAGCAGCGCGATTGAACAGTTGCTGGCAAAATCCCTGGGCAGCGGTAATGCCAAGGTGCAGGTGTCGGCCGAGCTGGATATGCAACGCATCACCACCAATCGTGAAAAATTCGATCCCGAAGGTAAGGTTGAACGATCGACCCAAAACAACAACGAAAACAGCCAAGAAACAACCAAAGAGGGTGCCAGTGCGGTTAGTGCGGGCAGCAACCTGCCCGCCACCACGACCGGCGGTGCGGCAGCCCCCCAAAACTCGCAAAACAGCCAAAGCAACCGTACGTCTGAAACGGTGAACTACGAAATCTCTAAAGTCATTACCAATGAGGTTCAGGAACCTGGTCAGATCAGACGTCTGTCAGTTGCGGTGTTGGTCAATAACAAAGAAATCAAAAAAGAAGACGGCACGGTCAGCTCGGAACCGCGCAGCACTGAGGAATTGACCCAGTTGCAGGAGTTGGTCAAGACGGCGGCTGGCTTTGACGAAAAGCGCGGCGATACCGTGAAGGTTGTCAATATGCCCTTTAGCGCTGCCATTGAACCCTTGCCCGAAGAATCCAGCTCATTAATGGGCTTTACCAAGGAAGACATCAAAGACGTGCTGGAAATGGTTATCTTATCGGTCGTTGCCATGCTGGTGCTGCTGATCGTCGTGCGCCCATTCCTGAACAAAATTATGCAGCCGATTGGGGCATCCATTGGTGATGGCGGCGCGGCCAATGCGATGTTGGGGGCGCCCGCTGGTGCGCAAGCTCGCATGTTGCAACCAGGCATGCCGATGCAGGCTATTGGGGCGCCTGGTGCCTTTAACGAACAGCAAACAGATCTGCCCGATACGAACGAACTTGATGAAATGGTTAATTTGGCACGGGTTAGCGGGCAGGTTAAGGCCGCCACCGTCCGCCAGATTGGTGATTTAATTGAAAAAAATACTGATGATTCGGTCGCGGTTATTCGTAACTGGCTGTATCAAGAACCAGCAAAGGGCAATTCATGAGTACCGCCGCCGCTGCCCCTGCCGCTAACGCCTCAACTTTGACCAGTGCCACCCTGACTGGTCCCAAAAGGGCGGCTTTATTCATGATGGCGCTGAGTGAGGAGCAGGCCTCAAGAATTTTTGAACGGTTGCGGGACGACGAAATTCGTGACCTTAGCTTGGAAATGTCCAATTTGGGTAAGGTTGATGCCAGCCTGGTCGAAAAGGTCATGTTAGAATTTGTTGAGGCGATGGGCAGCAGCAGTGGGATTACTGGTACCCTGGATTCAACCGAACGGTTGTTGGCAAAAGTCCTTGGGAAAGATCGCAGTGCCGACATCATGGACGATATTCGTGGCCCGGCGGGTCGTAACATGTGGGATAAGCTGAGCAATGTTAATGAAGTTATGTTGGCCAACTATCTTAAGAATGAGTATCCGCAAACTGTCGCGGTCGTGCTTTCTAAGATTGATGCCAGCCGTACGGCTAAGGTGTTGGGGCGCCTGCCCGAAAGCATGGCCTTTGAGGTTATCATGCGATTGCTGCGCTTAGAACCTGTGCAAAAAGAAATTTTGCAGGATATTGAGCGCACGCTGAGAACCGAATTTATGAATAACCTGGCCAAAACCAACCGCCGTGATCCGTATGAAATGATGGCAGAGGTCTTTAACAATTTTGATCGTTCGACTGAGGCACGGTTTATGGCAGCCTTGGAAGAAAGAAACAAAGAATCGGCTGAGCGGATCAAAAACCTGATGTTCACCTTTGAAGAGTTGGATCGTTTGGATCCATCCTCAATGCAAATTGTTATGCGTAATATTGATAAGAGCAAATTGCCAGTTGCCCTTAAGGGTGCCAGCGAAGATTTGCGCAACCTATTTTTCAGCAATATGTCGGAACGTGCCGCCAAATTGCTTAAAGAAGAAATTGCTGCTCTTGGCCCCGTGCGGTTGCGAGATGTTGAGGATGCCCAGCAGCACATCGTTCAAGTGACCAAGGACTTGTCAGCGCGGGATGAGATTATTATTCCCAAAGGCGGTGCAGGTTCTGAAGATGAAATACTGCTTTAACGGGGTGAGTAAATGACAATATCATCCCACCATGCAGGTCATGATAACGCGGAAAACCACCGCCATAAGCCTGAACGCTTTATGTTTGATGTATCCTTTGATATGCCAGAGCCCGTGGCTGAGGATCTGCCACCGCCCCCGCCTGTTTTTAGTGAAGAAGAACTGGCCGCCGCTGCAGAGCAGGCGCACGCACAAGGATTTGAGGAAGGTAAGCAGGCCGCCCTTCAAGAGTTAGAGCAGCAATTGGTGCATCAAATTGAAAGCTTTCGCCGCGAGCTTTCTGAGCTGGAAAAAGTTAAACGGCAGCAGGATGCGCAAGTGACCAGCCAGGCGGTTGGATTGACCGTGGCATCCTTAAAACAGTTGTTGCCCAGCCTGAATCAAAGCCAGGCCATCACGGAGATCAGTGAATTGATAAGCCAAGCCATTAAGCAACAGCTTAGTCACACAACGCTGGCCATTCGGTTGCACCCCAGCCTGGTGGATCCTGTTGGCAAATGTTTTGCCGGTGAGGATATCAAGTTAATTGGCGATGAAACCCAGCCCTTTGGCGATTGTTTGATTGCATGGCCGGGGGGCAGCCTTGCCAGGCGGGCACATCAGGCGGCCACCGAGTTGCAATCCAAACTTAGTGCCTATCTGGCCGATACCCAACAAGACAGTCAAGAGATGGTCGCCTGGGATGAGCAGCAAACTAAGCAGACTGCGGATGTTTCTATTGCTATGGACAACATGCCGTCCTTGGCTGATTCAGAATCAATGGTCATTGAAGGTGAAGTTGCCCCGCAAGATGTCGAACTTGTTCAAGTGATGGCGGCGGCAGATTCTATCGGCGCAGCCGATTCTGCAAGTGAGAATGGCGATGAGCCCGTTTCTTTAGCAGCCGTAGAGATAACTGGTGCCAACCCCGACTTTATAAACCCTGATGATATCCAACCTGGAGAAATGCAATGAGTAACGAAAATCCCTTTGGCAGCGATAATGTCGAAATTTCCACGCCTGATAGCAACCCCGACATTAAGCTGCGTGAGTTAGAGCCTGAAACGCCAACCGCCTTTGAGCCTAAAGTGCCGAATGAGGAGGATCGGGTGCCCGCCAATGTTCTGACCGAATTGGGCGCGGTTTACGAAATTCCTGTGCAGATCTCGGCGGTGCTGGGGCGCGCTACCATGAAGGTCAGTCAGCTGCTGAAACTGGGACGTGGCGCGGTGGTAGAATTGGATCGCAAGGTTGGTGAGGCCATCGATATTTACGTCAACAACCGCCTGGTAGCGCGTGGTGAGGTGGTGATTGTTGAAGATCGCCTGGGCATTACCATGACCGAAATTATTAAGTCCGAAAATTCGGCGGGCATTAATTAGGTCGTGACCTAATACTTCCCAGAATTTTTGATGGCTGTTCAACCCTAACCAGTTTTTTAAAAGGTTTTTCGCGATGCGACTTTTGTTAATCGGATCAGAAGACGGATTAATCACCACCGCCGGCCGCATTGCGCATCAGCGCGGGGCAAAGGTGGCGCAAGTGGCGGATGTTGAATCTGCCCTAGCTGCTTTGCGTGATGGGGCGGGCGTTGATTTGGTGTTGATTGATGGGCGCATGGCCGTATCAGAATTGACCGCCAGCCTTAAGGCCGAACGCTTTGCGGTGCCAGTGGTGGCATGTGGCCTTAGCAACGATAGCGAATCGGCGGTTAAGGCGATTAAGGCAGGCGCTAAGGAGTATTTGCCGCTGCCCCCCGATGCAGAGCTTATCGCCGCAATTTTGGCCGCGGCTACCAAAGATGAGCATGCGCTGATCTTCCGTGACCCCAAAATGGCGGAGACCTTGCGGCTGGCGGAACGCATCGCGGGCAGCGATGCCAGCGTGCTGATTACGGGTGAATCGGGAACGGGGAAAGAGGTGATGGCGCGTTTTCTGCATGATCACAGCCATCGCGCTAAGCAACGCTTGGTCGCCCTGAACTGTGCAGCCCTGCCCGAAAATCTGCTGGAATCAGAGCTGTTTGGTCATGAAAAGGGATCCTTTACGGGGGCGGTGGCGCGCCGTATCGGTAAGTTTGAGGAGGCCAACGGCGGTACCCTGCTGCTGGATGAAATCAGTGAGATGGATCCCAGGTTGCAGGCCAAACTGCTGCGTGCGATTCAGGAACGGGTAATTGAACGGGTCGGCGGTAATGAGCAGGTGAAGGTGGATATCCGCATCATCGCCACCTCTAACCGCGATTTGCAGGCCGAATGCAAAAAAGGCACCTTTCGTGAGGATTTGTATTTCCGATTGAATGTTTTCAACCTGCAACTGCCCTCCCTGCGCGAACGGCCGCAAGATATTGTCGCCCTGGCCGAGCATTTCCTGAAAAAATATGCCCAGGCCAATCACCTGACTGTGCATGATTTGGCGCCAGCGGCGATTAAGCGTCTGCAAAACTATGCGTGGCGGGGCAATGTGCGGGAGTTGGAAAACACTATGCACCGTGCCGTGCTGTTGGCTCAGGGTGACACGGTGCAGCCAGAGGATATTATGCTGACCGATGCGCCAGCCTATGAGGTGGATTTGGCAGAAAGTGATGGGGCGGCATCGGATGATTCGGCTGCTCCGCGCCCCCATGCCACCATCAGCAGCGATGATGTCGATACCGCAACCATTTTGGTGGGACGAACAGTGGCAGAGGTTGAACGCCGTCTGATTCTGGATACGTTGGATCACACCCTGGGCAACCGCACGCATGCGGCCAACATTCTGGGCATTTCCATCCGCACCCTGCGCAATAAGTTGCGGCAATATAATGAGGAAGGGTTTGACGTGCCGCCCTCAGCCCTTGGCGATGCCGATGATGGTGAGGTGATGCGTGCCTAAAAATTGGAAGGTTGCGGTCTGTAAGAATTTTTTGGACGCATCCTTATTGGGTCGGGGGGCGATGGTCAAAAAACTGTTTGCCGCCAAAGGTTTCCAACGCTTCAACCCCGTTGTGTTCCATCATGGCGATTAGCATTTGCTGCACTGGACTAAAGGTTAAAATGATCGAATCTGCATCCCGATTTTGTCTAGAATGGTAATGACTAAGCCTTTTCATTGTTGCCCTCCTGTGTATTTGCCCTTTGAATAAAAAGTGCCTACAATTCTTTATATCGTAAATGGTTTATAAATAAATGACAGACTTCTTAAAAATGGTGTTCTGCTGTGGCTGATGCAACCAACAGCAATTCTTCATCCGCATCGGGTGCCAGCCGCGCGCGCAACATGATGGCGCATCCAGTGCTGGCGGCGGTTCTGCGCCCCGATATTGGGTTGGCGGTTGGGGTCGTGCTGATCCTATCGATTATGTTGGTGCCCATCCCCACGTTGTTAATCGATGTGATGCTGGCCTTTTCCTTCACGTTGTCGGTGCTGATTCTGATGACGTCGTTGTTTATCCAAAAGCCGTTGGATTTCTCCAGTTTTCCAACCATCCTGCTGATTTCCACCATCTTGCGTATTGCCCTTAACGTGGCCACCACCAAGTTGGTGTTGGCGCATGGGCATGAGGGGCCATCCGCCGCTGGCCATGTGATTGAGGCCTTTGGCGGCTTTTTGATGGGCGGCAACTATGTCATTGGTCTGATTGTATTCTTCATCCTAATTACCATCAATTTTATCGTTATTACAAAGGGTTCTGGCCGCATTGCAGAGGTTTCGGCGCGCTTTACCCTGGATGCGATTCCGGGCAAGCAAATGGCGATTGATGCCGATCTGTCCGCCGGCATGATTACGGAGGATCAGGCGCGCAAGCGGCGGCAAGAGTTAGAGGATGAAAGCACCTTTTTCGGGGCGATGGACGGTGCCAGCAAATTTGTGCGCGGTGATGCGATTGCGGGCTTGTTGGTTACCTTTATCAACATTGTCGGGGGGATGATCATTGGGATTGCCCAGCAGGGGTTGGGGTTCGCTGAGGCCGCCAAATCCTATACCCTGTTAACCGTCGGGGATGGGCTGGTCAGCCAGATTCCCGCCCTGTTGGTCTCAACCGCCGCTGGTCTGGTTATCACCAAGGCGGGCGTGCGCGGTTCCGTCGATAAGGCTCTGTTTGCCCAGCTGGGCGGCTATCCCCAGGCGTTGGGGATGTCATCCTTCCTTACTGGCTTTATGGCGCTGTTGCCAGGATTGCCATTTTTGCCTTTTGCGTTGTTGGCAGGCATCACAGGCTATGCCGCCTATAAATTGGGGCGAAACGCCCGCGCCACCCCCAGCCCCGAAGCCCAGGCGCAGGAATTGGCGGCGGCCGCCCCCGTTGCCGAAGAACCAATCAGCAGCATTCTATCGATGGATACCATCCGTTTGGAGCTTGGTTATGGCTTGTTGGGCTTAGTCAATGTTGCCAATGGGCCCAAGCTAACCGATCAGATTAAGACGTTGCGTAAGCAGTTGGCGGGCGAAATGGGCTTTGTTTTGCCCAGCGTGCGTATCCAAGACAACCTGCAACTGGGTGCCAATGATTATTGCATTAAGATCAAGGAATTGGTAGCAGGGCGCGGATCGGTTCGCCCAGGCATGGTGATGGTGATGGATCCACAAGGGCAAAAAATTGCCCTGGCGGGAGAGGAAACGACGGAGCCAACCTTTGGCCTGCCCGCGATGTGGGTGCTGGAAAACCTGCGGGAGGAGGCACAGTTCAGGGGCTATACCGTGGTGGACTGCACCACTGTTATCACCACCCATCTGACCGAGCTGATTAAGGACTATATGGCTGAGCTGTTATCCTACAGCGAGACGCAAAAACTGTTGGACGAATTGGATAAGGATCATCAAAAGCTGATTGGCGATATCATTCCTGGCCAGATTCAGGTGGGCGGCGTGCAACGCGTGCTGCAAAACCTGGTGGGCGAACGGGTATCGATTCGCGATTTGCCAACGATTTTGGAGGGGGTTGCCGAAGTCTGTGGCCAAACCCGCAACATCCGTACCATTACCGAACATGTGCGGATGCGCCTGGCGCGGCAGATTTCTGAGGCCTATAGCAATGAGGAGGGGGTGATCCCCATCCTAACCTTGTCGCCCGATTGGGAACAAACCTTTGCCGATTCGCTGATTGGCCAGGGGGAGGAGCGGCAGCTGGCGCTGGCGCCATCAAAATTGCAACAATTCATTGCCGATGTGCGCAGCGCCTTAGAGCATCAGGCCATGTTGGGGGTCAGCCCCTGTCTGCTTACCGGCCCACAAATCCGCCCCTTTGTCCGCCAGATTATGGAGAGGGTGCGCCCCCAAACCGCGGTGCTATCCCAGAACGAAATTTACCTGCGCGCCCGCATCAAAACCGTTGGTCAGATTTAGGTTGGCGAAATTTAAGAGACCAGGGTGACACTGCTGGCGCCGCGCAGCAATTGATGCTGCAACTCCTCAACCGCGGTGCAATGAATGCTGTGCAGGGGTAGGCCATTGGGCATGGCGTCGGCGGCGCGACATTCGCTGAAACCGCTGCGAATCATCATATGCAGGCCTTCAGGGGTAGAGGCCTGGGCATAAAGGGTAAAGGGTTCCCCCAACAGCTGTTGTTGCCACAATTGCACCAGGGCATGTTCAATCAAATGCTTAATCGGGCTGGCCGCCATGCCACGAAACAAATCGGCGATGATAATCGACAGGCACAGCCAATGTTGGGCTGGCTGCTGGCGGCATTCATCCTGACTAAGGGGCAACACCATCCCCTCATGCAGCTGACCAGCCTCTAACTCCGCCGCATCGGTGGCAGAGATTGGCCAAATGCTTAAAAAACCGACCAGCTCATCACAAAAGAAACAGCCCAAATTGCCATCGGGAAACAGCTGGCTCCATCGGCGGCGCGTGTCCAAATCAACGGCGGCCTCGCCATAGACTTGGCGGCTAAGGCGGTAAATCGCCTGCAAATCCTCATCCCCCGCCAACCGCCGAAAATCATAACGGTTGCCACGAAAATAGTTATAGGAGGTATCGTTTTTTAAGATGGCCATTGTTTTACTTTAGCGCAAATCATCCGCTTAGAAAAGGCTGATGTTGCAAAAAGATTCTGCAGAATCAGGTAATACTGCCGTCGGATTGCACCACGGTGCGACGGAATTTGGGTGACAGCGTGGCGGTGGCCGCGACCACCAGCAGGGTGGCAACGCCGCCCGCAACGACGGAGGGCACCAACCCCATCAGCTGCGCCGCCATGCCCGATTCAAACGCGCCAATTTCGTTGGAGGAGATGACGAACATGGTGCTGACCGATTGCACCCGCCCCATCATGGCGGGCGGGGTCAGCAGCTGCACCAAGGTTGAACGAATCACCATGCTGACGCAGTCAAAGGCACCGCTGAGCGCCAGTAACGCCATGGAGAGGTAGAACCATTGGCTCAATCCAAACCCAATGATGCACAGGCCGAATCCCGCCACCACCAGCAACAGGGTCTTGGCCGACATGCGGGGCAGGGGACGCAGTGCCAGGGTGACGGCCGTCACCACTGCCCCCATGGCTGGGGCGGCGCGCAATGCCCCCAACCCCTCTGACCCGACATGCAGCACTTGGTCGGCATAGGCGGGCAACATGGCGACCGCGCCGCCAAACAGCACCGCAAACATATCCAGCGCCATGACCGATAACAGCACGGGGTTGCTGACGATAAACGCCCAGCCCGCCCGAATACTCTGGCCAGCCGATTCACGGCGGGCACTACGAACTGGCCTGTCCACCTTGATCGCCAACGCCAACACCCAGGCGAGGAGGAGGGAGCAGGCGGGGAGTATCCAGGCCGCCAGCGCCCCATAGCCGCCGTAAACCAAGCCAGCTACGGCTGGCCCCCCAACCGCGCTGACCTGAAAACCGCTAGTAAGCCAGGCGGATGCCGCCGCCTGCTGGCTGGGTAATGGCAGAATCTGCGCCCGCAGGGTGGCGACGGAGGGGCTGAGGAAGCCGCGCGCTATCCCCGACACAAACACCCCAACAAACAGGCTAATCACGATGGTGTTGTCAGCCAGAGGCAGAAGCCCGCCCGCGATGACTAGCATCCCCAAGGTGTTGATCATCAACAGGGCGATGCAGATTTTGTAAATACGGTGCGGATGCCCCACATCAACCACATGGCCAGCGAGCAGCGAACACAGGATGCCAGGTACCGCCTCCGACAGGCCAACCAAGCCCAACAACAGGGGGCTTTTGGTTAGGGAGTAAATCTGCCAACCCACCACCACCGCCTGCGCCTGCATCGCCATGATGGTAAAAACGCGGGTCAGAACCAACAGCCGAAAATTGCGGATTCGCAGAATGGAGAGGGAGAAACGGTTGCTGGTCATCACCGCCGCATCCTATCCCGCCGCCCTGGCTTGCGCTAGGCCTATCTATCGGCGATGCAGCGCAGCGTGGTAAAAGATGTTGAAATTAAGCAGCTGTTGCAATCCGCCCTTACCGATAAAATTCACGACCGCGAGACCTTTATGAAAGGCATTGATGTTAGCTATTTTTACGAGGGTTACAGCGAATTTAGGATAGAGGATCTTTAGGGCTCCAAAGCCCTTTCAGGGAGACGGTTTGAAAAGGCATGGTCGACAAAACCTGTTGGTTTTTGGTGCCGCTTTGGGTTAGGATGGGCGCACCTGCCTTACTCAAGGAATCTTGCCCGCCCATTCACTAGCCCGCCTGTTGAAAGGTTCTATGATATAAAATTTAGAAATGCGTAAAAGCTCTTAACTGAAAATTAAGGAATACATCAAAGTGAAGAGAACATATCAACCAAGTCGAATAGTTAGAAAACGCCGTCACGGTT
>VEQJ01000257.1 GCA_018883285.1 Alphaproteobacteria bacterium | reverse complement strand
GATTGACGGTGCTTTAGAAAGCCAGAAATCTGCTCTGGTGACCATAAATCATAAATAATTCTGTCTAACACCCACTCTTTAAGTGCAAAATCGCGATCCAATCGTCGCCCCCGCAATCGCGCCGAAGCTGTCTCTTTTTTTCTCAGGCGCCGAAGGAGTCTCTTTTTTTCTCAGGCGCCGAAGGTGTCTCTTTTGTTCTCAGGCGCCGAAGGTGTCTCTTTTGTTCTCAGGCGCCGAAGGTGTCTCTTTTTTTTCTCAGGCGCCGAAGGGCTGGCCCGCGCTTTTTTGCTGCGCTCTTTCTGGCCAATAATCACCTTTTGTGGTTTAATTGCGCTTTAATTCACGATAAACCATGCTTCTTGTTCGCCCTAATGCTAAGGCAATCTCCGCTATAGAGGACTCCGATTGCCTTAGCCGCGCCATCTTCTCTCTTTCGTCCAAGCTTAATTGTTGATACCGTCTCATCTGCAACGCCTTTCTGTGCTCGTTTTTCCAAACCGCACTCTAAGGTGTTGCACTTCATTTTAGAACTTAGCTTTCTCATGTTAGGTGTCAGCCCCCACAGAAATTTTGCCCTATCCCATAGCCATTGGCGGCAAAAAGGCTTACATAAGCTTTATGATGCATGATTCGCCCATGGTTGCGCAGCCCGCTGGTGTCGTCCTTCCCTCGACACCGCTGCCCCATGAGCTGCCCGCCGCCATCACCGCGCTGAAAACCCAGATGAATGCCGTCATTTTGGCGCATTATTATCAGGATGGAGAGATTCAGGATTTGGCCGATTATGTCGGCGACAGCCTGGATCTGTCGCGCAAGGCCGCCGCCACCGATGCCGATGTGATTGTGTTTTGCGGCGTGCGCTTTATGGCGGAGGTGGCCAAGATTCTTAGCCCCCAACGGCTGGTGCTGCTGCCCGATTTGCGGGCGGGGTGCAGCCTGGAAAGCAGTTGCCCGCCCGATCAGTTTCGCGCCTTTCGCGCCGCCCACCCCGACCATATCGCCGTGACCTATATCAATTGCAGCGCGGAGGTTAAGGCGATGTCGGACGTCATCGTGACCTCTAGCAACGCGGTGGCGATCGTCAACCAGCTGCCCGCTGATCAGCCGATTTTGTTTGCCCCCGACCGTCATTTGGGATCGTGGGTGGCGCGCCAAACCGGGCGGCAGCTGACCCTGTGGCCGGGCAGCTGTATCGTGCATTTGCAGTTTTCTGAGCGGGAATTGGTGCAGCTGCGGGTTCGCCATCCCGGTGCCGAGGTGTTGGCGCATCCCGAATGCCCTGAGGAGATTTTGGCCTATGCCGATTTTATCGGCTCCACCGCCCAGCTGTTGGCGCGGGTAAAGGCTAGCCCCGCCGACACCATCATTATCGCCACCGAATCCCACATCCTGCACCAAATGCGTAAGGCCGCGCCCGATAAAACCCTAATCGGCGCGCCGGGCGTGGATGGCAGCTGCAGCTGCAACAACTGCCCCTATATGGCGATGAACACGCTGGAAAAACTGTACCGCTGCATGATCAGCCGTAGCCCGCGCATTGAGCTGCCAGAGCCGTTGCGCCAGGCAGCCGCCAAGCCGTTGCAACGGATGTTGGATATGTCGGCGCAGCTGAATCCCGCCGCCCTCAGCCGCAAGGATTAGTTATGTTGGGCAGTTCCATAGGCTCTTTATTTGAAAAATATTGGGATCAAAGCAGAAAATATGACTGGGAAAAGAATTTTGTTCCCGTCATCGTTTGTATTTTTGTTGTGTCTTTTGTAATTTTGATCGGCACATCGAAATTGGAATTGCTGCCAAATGTTATTCTTGGGTGTATCACCGCCATTTTTGCCTTTTGTGCCTACAAATACACCAAAGAAAAATTTCGCCTGGAGCTATTTGAAAAAAGATGGGAGGTTTGTCAGCATATAAATGTATTTTGTTCAATTGCAATAAAATATGGCGATTTGCCAAAATTAGGAAAACCCGAAGATAAAGATTATGAAGAAAAAAAGCAGGATATTATAGAATATCAAAATGCAGCTGCTAAATCTTTTAAGGGGGAAGGTTATCATTTAAGAAGTTTGTTATTTTCAAAGGATACAGAAGATACTTTTAAAAAACTAAATGAAGCCTATGCATTTCTTTCTAATTCTTACCTAAATTCAAATGAACCCTTTGAAGGATCAGAACATCTAAAGAATTTAAGTAAGATTTACGACGAGCTCCCAAAACGATTCAAACCCTACCTATATTTCGGGGACTACAGAAATGACTAACCCCACCACCCGTTTTGACCCGCTATCGCTGCTGCGCCCAGCGATTCGCAGCCTGGTAC
>VEQJ01000256.1 GCA_018883285.1 Alphaproteobacteria bacterium | reverse complement strand
CCAAAGGAATATTACCAAAAGCAATATCGACAAATCCAGAGTTGGATGGAAAATAACCTGCATTGCTGGTTTGAACATATTTTCCATCGGTCAAAACATTGTTGTTAAATTTGGTGCTAGCTGTAATGCGATTAATCTCTTCTTTCATTTGCTGATATTCAACATTCAGAAAGCCGCGCTCTGTGTTCGACAGATTGCCCGCACCAGCCTGCACCGCCAATTCATGCATACGCTCTAACATACTATTAACCCTAACCATCGCCCCTTCAGCGATTTGAACAGTGGAGCTGGCCTGAGTAATATTGGTAATAACTTTTTGCAAAGCGCGGGATTGCAGATTTAGCCTGCCACCAATGGCCATGGCGGCCGCATCATCCTTAGCGACCACCACCCGCTTGCCAGAGGAAAGTTTGTTCATGGAACTGCTAAGATCCAGTTGGGTGTCGTTCAAGTTCCGCTGGGCGATACTGGACGCTTGGTTAAAAAGTAAACTGATACCCATGAAAAACTCCTATTGCTGCTTGCGATGTTATAAAAAGAATCTTTACACTGACTCTCTTCCTCAACCATCGTCCATAAATGGCCTTAAGGCTGATGGAATGGAATTTGCAAAAGCCATGCCAAATTTAGATCCTATGCCGCATTCTGTAGCAAGAATCCAAGAAAACTGCACATCCAAGTACCGACAAAAGATTTTTGATTGTTGTTGTAAAGAATTAAGTTTTTTCATAAGATTAAGTGTTTATAGGATTTTTGCCAATGATCTACCTAATAAGATCCTCTCCATGATCATGCCCAAATGACAGCCTAATCATGAATGCCCCCCAACCTATCCGTGCCCTGACCCCTTTTGGGGAAACACAAATAACCCAAAGGACTGACCGCTTGTGTCAAAGGGCGCGGCTGTTGATGCAGTGGGGGCTTTTTTTGACAATGGTAACAGCGGGCGGTGTAGGCACAGCCCATGCACAAGTACCCACCATTCCTGGCGGCGCCGATATCAACCGTGTGCAACCCTTGCCCGATAAGCTTTTACCTCGCCTGTCGCCGCAAAAGCCAGCGGTTATCGATACGGGGGCGTTGCCCGTACCAGAGGGCCTTAACAAAATATCCTTTGAGCTTAAAGCTGTGAAGATAGAGGGGGCAACCTTTTTTCCGCTGCAGGAGATTGCCAAGTTGTATGAAACACAGCTAGGGCAAAAAGTATCCCTGGATCTGGTGTGGGAATTGGCCAACCGTATCACCGAAAAATACCGTAATGCGGGCTATTTTTTATCGCGCGCCTTTGTTCCCACCCAGAAGATTGAGGATGGGATCATTACGCTGAGGGTGGTGGAAGGTTACATTGCAACCGTCGAGTGGGAGGGGGATTTAAAAAATAGGGTGGCCGCATCATCGATAGTGCAAAGCCTGATTGCAGAGCTTAAGCAGGTGCGCCCCTTAAACAGCGCATCGATTGAATCCTATCTGCTGCGGCTAAATGATTTACCAGGGCTATCCTTTCGGGCGTTGATTAAACCCGCTAAGGAGGCGGATATTTATTCGGGTGCGACCGCCCTGGTGCTGACCCCCAGCCAAAAAGATGGCAAAGGCGAAATGCGTGTTAGCAATAGCGGATCACGTTTTTTGGGCCCCAATTTGGCCAATATCAGCTATGAAGACAGTTTCTTTTCGATGCAACAAAGCTCCGTATCGCTGCAATCCAGCCTGCCAAGTGAAGAGTTACGGTTTGGATCATTGGGACATATGGTAGTGCTTTCCCCCCGTTGGATGTTGGGGATGCGGGCAGGCTATACAGGGGCAAATCCTGGGGCGGGGTTACGTAACTTTGATATTCGCAGCACCTCAAAAGATTTGGGCATTGAATTAACCTATAAATATATTCGGCAGCGCATTGAAAACCTTGATCTGACGCTGGGTCTTGATAGCAAAGATACCGCCAGCGACTTAAATGGCAACAGTTCTCCCCTTGTCCGCGATCATGCCCGCGCTCTGCGTGGCAGTATCAGTTACAACACCCTGGATCGCTGGAATGGTCAGCATGATGCCACGGTTAAGTTCAGCCGTGGGCTAACCCTTTTAGACGGCAGCCGTGTTGGTGATAACAATTTATCGCGGGCACAGGCTAACCCAGCTTTTAGCAAGGCAGAGCTTTCCTATAAACGCCAACAGCTGGTTGGAGATCATTATCTGCTAACCAACCAATTGGCAGGGCAGTTGGCCTCTGACCCACTGTTGGTATCTGAGGAGTTTGGTTATGGCGGTTCATCGCTGGGACGCGCCTATGATCCATCAGAAATTTCGGGTGACCATGGGC
>VEQJ01000255.1 GCA_018883285.1 Alphaproteobacteria bacterium | reverse complement strand
GTGTGCCCGCAGCCCCACCATGCCATAGGCCTGTGCCAATTTGACAAAATCGGGCAGGGAATCGCTGTAGCTATGGGCATAGCGGCCACCAAACATCAGCTCCTGCCACTGCCGCACCATCCCCATCCATTGGTTGTTCAGGATGAAAATTTTGACGGGCAGCTGGTACTGCATGGCGGTCGACAGCTCCTGAATGTTCATCTGGATGGAGGCCTCACCAGCTATATCGATAACCAGTGCATCGGGAAAAGCCATTTGCACCCCGATCGCCGCGGGGAATCCATAGCCCATCGTCCCCACCCCGCCGCTGGTCATCCATCGGTTGGGCAGGTCGAATTTGAAATGCTGCGCCGCCCACATCTGATGCTGCCCCACCTCAGTCGTGATATAGGTATCGCGGCCACTGGCACGGGTTTTTTCATACAGCCGTTGAATGGCGTATTGCGGCTTAATGACGGGGTCGTTGCGCTTAAAACTTAGGGAATTTACGGCGCGCCAGGCCGCAATCTGATCCCACCAGGGTTGCAACGCCTGGCGATTACTCTGATAGCCCTTAGCCTGCCACAGCCCCAATATCTGCCGCAACACCTCCTGCACATCGCCGACAATGCCAATATCCACCGCCACATTTTTGTTGATGGAGGAGGGGTCGATGTCGATATGAATTTTTTTCGAGCGCGGCGAAAACTCGCTCAACTTGCCCGTCACCCGATCATCAAAACGCGCCCCAACGTTAATCAGCAGGTCGCATTCATGCATCGCCATATTGGCCTCATAGGTGCCATGCATCCCCAACATGCCCAAAAACTGCGGGTCATTGGCGGGGTATGCCCCTAACCCCATCAGGGTCAGGGTGCAGGGAAAGCCGGTCAGCCGCACCAGCTCCGTCATCAGCCGACTTGCCTCAGTCCCCGAATTGATAATGCCGCCGCCGCCATAGAACACAGGCCGCTTGGCGGCGTGAATCAGCTCCACCGCTTGATGAATGCTGGCAACATCGCCCTTGGTTTTGGGGCGATAGCTGGGATGGGCAAACTGGCTGGCGGGCTTATAGGCGGTGGTGGCCAGCTGAATATCTTTGGGCAGGTCGATAACCACGGGGCCTGGCCGCCCGCTTTTGGCGACATAGATCGCTTCGTGCATGATGCGCGGCAAATCCTCAATCCGCTTGACCAGGTAATTGTGCTTGGTACAGGCGCGGGTAATGCCCACCGTATCCGCCTCCTGAAACGCATCGCTGCCAATCAAATGGGTGGGCACCTGGCCGGTCAGGCACAGAATGGGAATGCTATCCATCAGCGCATCGGTCAGCCCCGTCACCGCGTTGGTTGCCCCCGGGCCCGAAGTGACCAGCAGCACCCCGACCTTATTGCTGGCGCGGGCATACCCCTCCGCCGCGTGCGCCGCCGCCGGTTCATGCCGCACCAGGATATGTTGCACGGCGTCCTGGCGAAAAATTTCGTCATACAGGGGCAACACCGCCCCGCCAGGATAGCCAAAGATGGTGTCCACCCCATGCTCCGCCAGGGCGCGCAAAACAATCTGGGCACCTGTCAGTTGGTTGGTGGTGGCTTGGTCAGTCATTCTTATGTTTTAACAGCCCACCCGCCTTGAAACAAGACCGCGTTACAGCGACAACGGCAAATTGTCGATTAAGCGGGTTTGCTGGGGCGGGGCGCCCAAACGGGCAGCGGTTAACAGACGGTATTGGCCTTTAGCGGGGCGCTCCATTGGGGCAACCGCCGCCAAGCTGTTGGCGTCGCGCAGTTCCAGATAATCGACACTGGCATAACCCGCCGCCAACAACCGATCCACCCCCTGTTGGCAGGCGATGGCGGGCAGGGTGCCAGCCTGCAACTGTGCCGCCACCGATTGCAGGGTTTGGGGAATCGCCGCCGCCTGTTGCCGCTGGGCGGGTGTCAGATACAGGTTGCGCGACGATTGCGCCAGCCCGTCATCCTCCCGCACGGTTGGCACCCCCACCACCCGCAGCGGCAGGTTGAAATCCTGCACCATTTGCCGCACCACATGCAGCTGTTGATAGTCTTTTTCGCCGAAATAGGCGGCCGTCGGTTGGGTCAGGGTGAACAGCTTTAGCACCACGGTCGCCACCGCATCAAAATGACCAGGGCGAAAGGCGCCGCACAGCTGATTGGCAATCGCCCCCACCACCACGCTGGTTTGATAATCGGGCGGATACATCGCCGCCACGCTGGGCAAAAACACCGCATCCACCCCTTCCTTTTCCAACAAGGCCAAATCCTGTGCCTCTGGACGGGGATAGCGATCATAGTCCTCATGGGGGCCAAATTGGCGGGGGTTGACGAAAATGCTAACGATCACCTGGCGATGGG
>VEQJ01000020.1 GCA_018883285.1 Alphaproteobacteria bacterium | reverse complement strand
GGACTGAAGACTTAGGAGTACTAAGATTAAGCCCCAGGCTGTCACCAAGCGTTAAACCGCCACAAAGTCTAAAATTAAGACTCTGCCCCCGCCTCACCCTCAGCCGCGGCGGCCTCAGACGAGGCACCAGTGATGGTGTAAACCGTGGTATCACGCGCACCCGCAACCAGTTTGGCACCGTTGGGCAGCGCAATATCCTCAATATGCAGGCTGTCACCAATTTCAACACCCGCCAAGCTAACCTCAAGATTGGCTGGAATGTTATCAATCGAACATTCCAGGGCGATGCTGTGCAGCAACAGGTTCAGCACCCCACCATTCTTCAGGCCTGGCGATTCAGCATGACCAACCACCACCAACGGCACATCAACCCGAATGGTCGAGCTGAGATCCACGCGCTGGAAATCAACATGCAGGATGCGATCGGTAACAGGGTGGAATTGAATATCGCGGGCAATGGTGCGAACCGATTTGCCGTCAATTTTTAGGTCAAACAGCTTGGTGTAAAAGCCAGGCTTGTTCAGCGCGTTTTCAATCGGGCGCAATTGAATCGCCACCGCCTGAGGATCCTGGTTATTGCCGTAAACCACCGCGGGGATTAACCCCTGACGACGAACGGCGCGTGCCCCACCGGTTCCAAGCACGCCGCGGGCATTACCCTCAACCACCAAAATTTCAGCCATGGCCTTTGTATCCCTAAAAACAGGTTAATTCTGAATCGGCATTGATAACCAATTTGTTCGCCCAATGCAAGCCATATCGCATCACCAATTGCGCTAACCTGCGATTGGCTAACCCAACTGTTGCCGCAACAGGCTGTTGACCAGGTCGGGATTGGCCTTTCCCTGGCTAAGCTTCATCACTTGGCCAACAAAAAAGCCAAACAATTTGTCCTTACCCGCCCGATAATCAGCCAGCTGGCCAGGGTTATCGGCCAACACCTGCGCCACAATTTTGGCAATCGCATCGGTGTCGGTCACCTGTTGCAATCCCCCCTCAGCGACCAGGGTGCCGGCGCTTTTGCCCGTTTCGGCCATTTGCACCAACACATCCTTGGCAATTTTGCCCGAAATGGTGTTGTTTTGGATTAAATCGACCAGTTCGCCCAGCTGTTCGGCGCTGATAGGCGAATCACCAATCTCCCGCCCCTGTTTGTTCAGCAGGGCAAACAGTTCATGCAACATCCAATTGGCGGCCAGCTTCGCATCGCGCCCCGCAGCCAGCGTTTCAAAAAAGCCAGCGGTCACGGCATCCACCACCAACAGCCCCGCGTCATAGGGGCTTAGGCCATAATCACTTACCAGCCGCGCCTTTTTGGCGTCGGGCAGTTCGGGCAGGGCGGCACGCATCCGTTCAACCAACCCCTCCTCCAACCGCAGCGGCAGCAGGTCGGGATCGGGGAAATAGCGATAATCCATCGCATCCTCTTTGCTACGCAGGCTGCGGGTTTCGCCGCGTACCGGGTCGAACAGGCGGGTTTCCTGAACATCCTGTCCGCCGCTGTCCAAAATTTCCTGTTGCCGCCCTGCCTCTACCGCAATCGCCTGCACAATAAAGCGGACGGAGTTTAGATTTTTCAGCTCGCAGCGGGTGCCAAAGGGCTGACCAGGCCGCCGCAACGACAAATTGACGTCGCAACGCAAATTGCCCTGCTCCATATTGCCATCGCAGGTGCCCAGATATTGCAGGATGCTGCGCAGCTTTTTGACATAGGCCGCCACCTCCTCCGCGCTACGCATATCGGGTTCCGACACAATCTCCATCAATCCAACGCCCGCACGATTCAGGTCGATATAGCTTTGGGTTGGATGCTGATCATGCAGGCTTTTGCCCGCATCTTGCTCTAAATGCAGGCGGGTGATGCCGATGCGTTTAACGCTGCCATCGGGCAGGTCGATGTCAATCCAACCCTTGCCAACGATGGGGCGGGTGAATTGCGAAATCTGATAGCCGCTGGGCAAATCGGGGTAAAAATAGTTTTTGCGGTCAAACACCGATTCGGGATGAATCTCAGCGTTTAAGGCCAGCCCCGTTTTGACCGCCTGCGCCACGCAAAAGCCATTCAGCACGGGCAGCATGCCGGGAAAGGCGGCATCGATAAAGCTGACCTGGCTGTTCGGTGACGCGCCAAAGCGGGTGGGGGATCCGGAAAACAGCTTAGCGTTGGAAATAATCTGCGCGTGCACCTCTACACCGATAACCATTTCATAGGATGAGTTTGTCATGATTGCCGTGCCTGTTGCGCGTGATGGGAAAGACGCTAGCTTTTCACAACCTATCCCCAGCCGTCAAGGATAGTGGGATGGGTGGCTAGCCGCCTTGTGAAGATTTGATAGCGGTGATGCTAAGGTCGGGGAACCCCTGCTGCAACTGCTGCAACGCGGGATTGTCAACAATTTTGGATTGCAGGGCGACCCATTCCGCCTCAGCCTGATCCTTAAGGCTTAGGCCACCTGGAGCATCGGCGGATTGCACCAACCAATCAGCGGCCACCACCTGCCGCAGGGTTTTTTCTAACTCCTGCCACCAGCTGGGCGGCGGCAGATTGGGCATATGAAGACGCAGCAAGGGTGGCTCATACAGCACCAGCGAGGCATTTTGGCGCAGCTGGGACGCCAACAGGGGGTTGTGATCGGCTAGGCGCTCCACCAACTGGGCAAAATCCGCGGGCATGGCGGGAATGGCGGGGGCGGCAGCAGGAATAGCCTCCGCGGGCGGGCGGGGATCCGCCGCTATGGGGGCTGCTGTTATGGGGGCTGCGGCAGGGGCTGCTTCCGATACTACGGATGCAACCTCGGCAACCGCGGGAGTAGAGGCAGATTCTTTTGGGGCGCGCGTGGCCTTGGCTGTGGGCGCGGGAGATAGTGCGGCGGTTGTTAGCGCAGCTGGAGCTGGCACCTGCAGCTGTTGCCCGCGCATCAATTCATAGGGGGTGGGCAGCGTGCTGGCATAGGCCAGGCGCACCAAAATCATCTCCGCCGCCTCAAAAGCATTGGGCGCCTGTTGCACCTCATCAATCCCCTTCAGCAGCAGTTGCCAGGCGCGGGTCAGCAGTGGCATCGCCGCCAGATCGCTCAAAATCGGCAGCAAGGGGGGCAGATCTTCGCCTGCCCCGTCGTCTTCAGAAGACGTCAACAGCTGGCCGCGGGTTAGCTGGTAAACCAGATGCAACAAGTCTTGCAACAGCTGCAACGGCTCACTGCCCGCCGCATACAGCTGGCCAAAATGGGTCAGCGCCTGATGCGGTTGCCCCTGCAGAATAGCGGCCAGCACCTGTTGCACGCCGTCACCCGCCGCCAAGCCCAACATTTGCCGCACCACCGCATCGTTGATGGTGGCCACCCCCGATTCACTGCTGGATAGCGCGATGGCCTGATCCAACAGCGACAGGCTGTCGCGCACGCTGCCTTCAGCTGCCTTAGCCAGCAGGGTTGCCGCCGATGGCTCTAATCCGACCTGCTCTTTCTGGGCGACTTCCTGCAAATGGGCGGCCAACACGGGCACGTCAACACGCCGCAACGAAAACCGCATGCAGCGCGACAGGATGGTTACGGGAACCTTGCGAATTTCGGTGGTGGCAAACAGGAATTTAACATGCGGCGGCGGCTCCTCAAGCGTTTTTAACAGCGCGTTAAAGGAATGACCCGACAGCATGTGAACCTCGTCCACAATGTAAATGCGATAGCGGGCGGCAACGGGTTGATAGGCCACCCCGTCAAAGATTTTGCGAATCTCCTCAACCTTTGTATGGCTGGCCGCGTCAATTTCCTGCACATCCAGATGGCGATCTTCGCTGATGTTAACGCAGTGCTCACAGACGCCGCAGGGGTCGATGGTGGGGGATCCCGTGCCATCCGCCCCAACGCAGTTTAAGGCCTTGGCTATCAGCCTGGCGGTGGTGGTTTTGCCCACGCCGCGCACCCCCGTCAGCATAATGGCGTGCGGCAAGCGGTTAAGGGCGATAGCGTTGGCCAAGGTCTGCACCATCACCTCTTGGCCAATTAGGGTGCCAAAAGTTTTGGGACGATAGGTGCGGGCTAAAACCCTGTAACCGGTTGCGGCAACCATGATAATGCTTTCCTGCTTGGCCGTTAGGGCATCACCGGCGGCGATACCGTTGCGGGGGCGGCGGGCTGTTGCAATTCAGGCTGGGGTTGTATCTGAGGTTGCGATTGGGGCTGTTGTAGCGGAGGTTTTTGCTCCGACTGCAACTCTTGCAAGGTTTGGGCAGATGCCGCCAGACTGGCCATCGAAAAGTTCAACGATACATTGGTAAGCGTTTGTGTTGTCCAGATAATATAAGTTAAGGCCACCACCACAAAGGCTTCCGCCATTGTCTTAATATTAAACTTGATGATGGTATAAAGTTCAGAGCTAAACCGAATGGTGCGCCCCGCCAGATGTTCAAGCCAATCAGCCAAATAGCCGCTGTCTTGATAATAATCGGCGCTGCCCGCCGCCTGACCACCAGGCAACAGCTTGGCCAAGGCCTGCTGCGGGGGGCGCCCGCCGCAAAGATGGCGGCGGCTTGTTGCAAGCGATCCGCCATCAGGGGGTGGGCGGTTGGTTGCAACACCGATACCGCCTGCGCCAACGGTACCCCCTTTCGCACCAGCTGTGCCAGGCTGAACAGCGTGTCACCCGCCAAAAAACGGTACAGCAAGCTGCGCGTCACCAAAAATGGCGATAACCAGCGACCCAAGCGGGTTTTGAAATACAGGGCAAAGCCAACCAGATACAAAATCATGGCCAAGGCACCCAAAATGGCAATGTTGACCAGCAAATGGTTCATCCAAATTAGATGCTTAAGGGCTTCTAACCGATCGGGGGAGGCAAAACGGCTCCACACACTGGTTTCATCGGCTAAGGGGAAAATTTTATCGCCATAGGCGTATAGGGTAAAGCCCACAAAGGCAAAGGCAATCCAGTGAAACCAGAAATTGGGGGTGGAGAAATGCCAGAATTTGGCGGTGCGCTCCAAGCGATTAATCAAAACGTCCAAACGATCATACAGGCTTAGGTGACCCAGGGGGGTGGCCAGCCATTCCAAATCCCGCCGTTGCAGCATTTGGGTATAGCGCAGGGCATCCTGAAAACTGCCGCCCGCGGCCAGGGCGCTAAGCACCTGTTGAAAAATCGGACGGCTGAAATAATCCGCATTGCTGGTAATCACCGCCTCCAAAGCTTTTTCACCGCTTAGCCCACATTTCAGGTGAAAGGCAAATTCCTTAATAAAAGTCAGGCGATAAGACAGGGTTAGATATTCCCGCCGCCACCAGGGCAGGGTTTTCAGGGGATTGCTGGCCGCATTGTTGGATAAGGGGGAAAGATTAATGGTCACAACGAAGCTCCTATCCCACGGACAAAATATTAAGACGCTTTGGTGGAGGTTGGACATGACGACCCAACCCTTAATGGTTACGGCTGCTGTCTTTCGACCCTGACCGGGTTACCCACAGGATTGCCCGCCAGCCAACCTCCACCCACTACTATGCAGATGCTTTTGATAAACAGCAAGGGTTGGCAAGATCATGGTAAAAGTTCTTTGCATTTGCGGCGAATGCTGCTAGGTCATAAAGCATGACGATTACCTTACACCACGATGACCTGCCCGCCGAAGTTTTGGCGCAATGGGAAAAGCTGCCCAGCATTGCCGTTGATACCGAAACCATGGGGTTGCAAATTGGCCGCGACCGACTGTGTCTGATTCAACTGTGCTGTCCCAGCGGGGAGGTGCATTTGGTACAGTTTCGCAACGGCTATGATGCCCCCAATCTTAAGGCGCTGTTGGCCAATTCCAACATTACCAAACTGTTTCACTTTGCTCGCTTTGATTTGGCCAGCATCCAACGCTATTTGGGCGTGGTGGCTACGCCAGTTTTTTGCACCAAAATCGCCTCTCGGCTGGTGCGCACCTATACCGACAAACATGGGTTGAAGGAGTTGGTGCGGGAACAGTTGGGGATGGAGCTGTCGAAACAGCAGCAGTCCTCTGACTGGGGCGCGGCGCAGTTATCGCCAGAGCAGTTGACCTATGCCGCCTCCGATGTGTTGCACCTGCATGGGTTGCGTGACCGCCTGCAGGCCATGTTGGTTCGGGAAAATCGCATGGAATTGGCCACCGCCTGTTTTGACTTTTTGGCCGACAGGGTAGAATTGGATTTACAAGGCTGGTCAGATCAGGATATATTCGCGCATTAGTTTTGTCTTGACCCCAGTATTTTGGATCTCTTAATGACCTCTGTTGCTCCTACCATTATACCCGTTGCTATGATTCCTGCCAACACCAACGCTGAACAAGCGGCTGGTTCGGTTAAGACCATCGGCCAGATTATTCGGCGCGTGGTTGCTTTGGAGGCTGATGGGGTGTCCAGCCTGGCGCAGATTCCCGATGCGCAACTGGCCAAAGTCATTGATGTCCTGTTAGGCATTAAGGGCAAATTGGTGGTTTCTGGCATGGGAAAATCTGGCCATATTGCCCGCAAAATCGCCGCCACCCTATCCTCCACCGGCACGCCAGCCTTTTTTGTGCACCCGGCAGAGGCTAGCCATGGCGACCTGGGGATGCTGACCGTCGATGATGGCCTGCTGTTGCTTTCCAGCTCAGGCAATACCGCCGAGCTTTCCAGCATGATTACCTATGCCAAGCGCTTTAACATCCCGCTGATTGCGATGACCCAGTCATCCGACAGCATGTTGGCCACCTCCTCCGACCATCTGCTGCTGATTCCCCCATTGACTGAGGCATGCAGCTTGGGAATGGCGCCTACCACCTCCACCACCGTGATGCTGGCGTTGGGCGATGCGTTGGCGGTCGCCCTGCATGAGCTTAAGGGGTTTTCCCGCGCCGATTATAAGACCTTTCACCCTGGCGGCACCTTAGGCAGCACCCTGTTGTTTGTGCGTGATATTTTGCGCCATGGTGAGGATTTGCCGATGGCCAAGCCTACCACCACGGTTGCCGAGGCCGCTGATATTATGGGGCGTGCCGTTGGTCGTATCGGTGGGGTTTGCGTGGTCGACGATCAGCAGAAGTTGGTGGGCGTCTTTACCGATGGGGTGCTGCGCCGCAACTTTGGCCGCCAGGACTTGGCCACCATGACCCTGCAAGAATTGATGACGCAGGATCCCGTTCGCACCACCCCCAACGCCCTGGTGGCTGAGGTGGTTGGCTTGCTGAACCAGCGTAAGGTCAATTTTTTGCCAGTGGTTGATGACGATAATCGCCTGGTTGGCGCGGTTCATATTCACGATTGTTTGCAAGCCTTTAGCTAAGGCCTCTTATCCGCTTATCCGTTGATTGATGCCGCTGGCCAAAAGCGGGGTGAGGGGCTATGATTGGTACAGTTTTATAACACCTTTCGAATCGGGTTGATTGTTGATGCCATTGCTGGCTTCCACCACACAGGCTGATCTATCGTCACGGCATGCGGCGTCATCTAAGGCGGCGATTGCTGCTGATGCGACCAGCCCTATGGCCAATGCCACCCCCCATCATTCGGATAATTCAGGCGAACAGGGCAACAGAATTTCTGCCAACAGCAATGATTTTGACTTTTGGTCGATGGCGAGCATGCCGTGGCAGCGCATCAGATCCCTGCGCAGCCGCTATCATCGCAATAAAGTGAAATGGGCGTTGCAGGCGGTGGCGATTGCCCTGGCGCTGATTTTGGTCATCTGGCCGCAACTGACCTACTCCAGCGCCAGCGATGGCCAGCTGCAGGGGGTGGATCCCCGCGTCGATCGGATGCGTGAAGCCAAATTGCGCGGCATTGACCGCAGTGGTCGGCACTTTACGATTGCGGCGGCCGAGGTAAAAAAGCTGGACAGCCTTGGCCAAAGCCTGGGGCTAAGCAATATCCAATCCGAATTGCGCCTGGCCAACAATGGGCGGATGCAGCTGATCGCTAGCCAGGGGGATGTGAACCAGGCAACCAGCCAGCTGAACCTGAACAGCGGGGTTGAGATTGCGCGCCATGATGGTTTTCGCCTGGATCTTAGGGATCTTAGCTATAACTGGTTGAATGGCGATGGAATTAGCCAACAACCTGTATCGGGTACGGGCCCCCATCAACGGTTGCAAGCTGAAGGGCTGAAAATTGAACAGCATGGCAACAAACTGACCTTTTTGGGTCACACCATCCTGCATCTTTAGGGTTTGGTCTGCGATGCGGCACAACACCCCCAAATGCTGTATCCTGTTTTTGGGCGCGTGGATGACCATGGCGTCAGTCCTGGCCAGCCCCGCGTTGGCTGAGCCGTCATCGCCGCCTGCCGAGCAGGCTACCGCCCCACAACCTGCGGCCACCTCCCCCAATACTGCCAGCAGCAATCCATCGCTGGCCGCGGATCAGGGCATCAGTGTTGAGGCCAGCAATGGCATCACCTGGGATCAGGTTAAGCATATTTACAGCGCTGAAGGCGGCGTGCTGGTGCGCAGTCAGGGGCAAACCCTGGCCGCTGATCGCATCGTTGCCCACTACGATCCCAAAAAATCCGATCAGATTGGGCTATTGGAAGCCTTTGGCAATGTGCAGCTGCAACGCGGCGATCAAAAGGCAATGGGCAACCAGGGAAGCTTTCAGTTGCAGGAGGGGACGGGGCGCCTTAGCGGTGGTGGGTTGCGGGTTGAGCAGGGGGAAATTTTGATCACCGCCCAGGAATCGTTGAACTTTGATCAAAAGCAAAATAAGGCGGTCGCGGTTGGTGGGGTGGTGATGACCCGCGGTGCCAGCCGCCTGTTAAGTGACAAGGTGGAGATGTTTTTGCGCAAACAGACCAGCATAGATGCTGCCAAAGCCCTTAATACGGCCGCCGTGGCCAGCAGCCAGGCGCCTGACAAAACTCCAGACGCGCCAGCCAAGCCGAATCCATCCATGGTGCCTGCTGAGGATAGCGGGCTGGAAAAACTGATTGCCACCGGCAATGTGGCCATCCTGACCGCTACCGATGTCGCCCGCGGCAATCGCGCCGTTTACGATCCCGTTAAGCAAGTGGCCATTTTGGAAGGGAAAGTCAGCCTGACCCGTGACAAAACCCAACTCAGTGGGGCGCGGGCGGAGGTTGACATGAAAAATGGTATCAGCAAGCTGTTGCCTGGTACGGGGGGGCGGGTTTTTGGTATCTTGGGTGGCGGCACCACAGCACCCAGCAAACCCACCAGCAATTCATCGCCAGGCAAACCATGACCCAACCGCTTAACGACACAATCCCCCTCTTCCCTGACGCGCAAGCCCCCGCCGCCAGTCAAAGCCCCCTGGCCAATGCCCATGGGGATCGCGGGTTGGTAGCGCGCGGGCTGAAAAAATCCTATGGCAAGCGCGAAATTTTGCACGGCATTGATCTTCAGGTTACGCCTGGCGAAATTGTCGGGCTGATGGGTCCCAATGGCGCGGGCAAAACCACCTGTTTTTACATGCTGGTTGGCCTGGTTAAGGCCGATAAGGGCGAAATCATCCT
Source organism: Alphaproteobacteria bacterium (assembly GCA_018883285.1). Taxonomy (GTDB): domain Bacteria; phylum Pseudomonadota; class Alphaproteobacteria; order CAISOG01; family CAISOG01; genus CAISOG01. The sequence goes on along the minus strand of VEQJ01000020.1, from coordinate 900 downwards.
GAATGGCCAGGATATTCGCCATTGGCCGATTTATCGCCGCGCCCAATTGGGTTTGGGCTATTTGCCGCAGGAGCCATCGATTTTTCGTGGCCTTAGCGTTGCCAATAACCTGCGTGCGGTGTTGGAGGTGGTGGAGCCTGACCACGCCGTGCGCGAAGCCGCCCTGTTACAACTGCTGGAAGAATTTGGCATTAAGCATTTGATGGATTCGCCATCGGTTGCCCTGTCGGGGGGGGAAAGACGCCGCCTGGAAATTGCCCGCTGCATCGCATGCCGCCCCAGCATTGTTTTGTTGGACGAGCCCTTTGCGGGAATTGACCCGATAGCCCTGGCCGATTTGCGCGGCTTGATTCATCATCTGAAAAACCGTGGCATCGGGGTGATTATCACCGATCACAATGTGCGTGAGGCGTTGGATCTGGTTGATCGTGCCTATATCATCAACGATGGTTTGGTGTTGAAACACGGCACACCCGCAGAAATCATTGCGGATGAGGCGGTGCGCAAAGTTTATTTGGGCGAAACTTTCGCGCTGTAATTTTGAGGAATTCGTTCGCCAACAGCCTTGACTCTCACGGCTTTATAGTTGTTCCAATTTAGAAATATCCAGCCTGCGAAAATGTTACGGCATCGAGAAACGGAGCGGCCAGGCGCGCCATAGCGTAGCGACGGCGGGAGTGTACCCAGAAGTACATGAGCACCGTATCGCAGAGATCGTGACATTTGCAGCACTGGAGATTTTTAAAGTGGAATGACTAGGAGCTGTCGACATTCATTTTAGCCATAGCAAGATGGAGGCGAGGTAGATAAATCCCAAGAAGGCTGAATCTGTTTTGTCGTAGCGTGTGGCGATGCGTCTGAACTGTTTGAGTTTGCCGAATAGCCGTTCAATATGGTTGC
>VEQJ01000254.1 GCA_018883285.1 Alphaproteobacteria bacterium | reverse complement strand
GCAGGCGATGTAGCGCGGGATGTTGGCCATGGGCCCCGGGCGATACAGCGCCAACACCGCCACAATATCGCTGAATCGGTCGGGTTTCAGGTTGCGCAGGGTGTCGCGCATGCCCGCACTCTCCAGCTGAAACACCCCCGCCGACAGCCCATCACCCAACAATCGATAGGTGGTGGGGTCATCAAAGGGCAGGTGGCTCAGGTCAACCGTATGCCCCGCCGCCGTCAGCATTTTCTGCGCCAGGGTCAGGCTGGTTAAAGTTTTCAGGCCAAGAAAGTCGAATTTCAGCAGACCAGCCGCCTCAGCGTACTTCATGCTGTATTGGGTCACCAGCCCGCCACTGCGCGGATCCCTGTACAGCGGCACAATCTCCTGCAGCGGGCGGTTGGCAATCACCACCCCCGCCGCGTGGGTGCTGGCATGGCGGTACAACCCCTCCAGCTTCAGCGCGATGGTCAGCAGCTGGTCAACGGTGGCATCCTCCTGCCGCAGCTTGCTCCAGTTGTCGTCGCCCTCCATCGCCTGTTGCAGGGTCAACGGGTTGGCGGGGTTGTTCGGCACCATCTTCGCGATGCGGTCAACCTGGCTATAGGGCAGTTCCAGTACCCGCCCAACGTCACGGATTACCGCCCGCGCCTGCAATTTTCCAAAGGTGATGATGTTAGCAACGCGGTCATGGCCGTATTTCTGGCGGACATAGGCGATCACCTCATCGCGTCGATGTTGGCAGAAGTCGATATCAAAGTCGGGCAGGCTGACCCGCTCTGGGTTCAAAAATCGTTCAAACAACAGCCCATGTTCCAGTGGGTCAGGCTCTGTAATCCCCAACGTCCAGGCCACCACCGATCCCGCCCCCGACCCACGGCCAGGGCCCACGGGAATATCCTGTTGCTTAGCCCAACGGATAAAATCGGCCACAATCAGGAAATAGCCAGAAAAGCCCATGTTGCTGATCACCGCCAGCTCATAATCCAGGCGGCTTTGATAATCGCTGAAGGGCAGGCCGCTGCTGACCGCCGCCAGCCGTTGTTGCAGGCCTGCATTGGCCACCGCCCTCAAATGGGCATCCTCCATCCCTGGCTCAATATCGGGAAAGCTGGGCAACATCGGCTTGGCGGGGGTGGGGAAGGCGTGGCATCGTTGCGCCAGCGCGACGGTGTTGGCCAGCGCGGCGGGCAGATCCGCAAACAGCTGTGCCATCGCCTCAGGAGACTTAAAGCAATGCTCAGGAGTCAGGCGGCGGCGTTGCGGTTGCGAAATGGTGACGCCCTGGCCAATCGCCAACAACACCTCATGGGCGGCGAAATCGTCAGGCTCAGCGAAATAGACATCATTGCTGGCCAACAGGGGCAGGTTCAGCGATTCGGCCAGCTGAATAAGGTCATCCTCAACAGCATGCTCGCTGGCTAGGCCATGACGATTCAGCTCAACATACAATCGGTCAGGGAAATAGCCCGCCAGGCGGCTTAGCAGGGCGGCGGCCTCATCCGCCTGATGATTCAGCAACAGTTGGCTAAGGGCGCCATCCAGCGTGCCGGTCAACAGCGCCAACCCCGCGCTGTGCGCCGCCAGCTGGCTTTCGGTGATATGGGGGGGCTGATGATCCGCCACAGCGGTAAAGTTCAGGCTGGCCAGCGCCATCAGGTTCTGATAGCCAACCTCATTCAGGGCGATTAACCCAATTGGGGCATAGCTGGGGTTAGAGGTTGCGGCGGCAGCGCTGTTTTCGCTGGTAGCAGCGGCGGTATTGGCATTGGCACTAGCATTGGCACTGGCCAGCATCAGCTCACAGCCCATAATCGGCTGGATGCCTGCATCGCTCAACGCCCCCGCCAGCTCCAACGCGCCAAACAGGTTGCCGCGATCCATAATGGTAACGGCGGGCAGGCCGTGCTTCACGCACAGTTTCACCAAATCATAGGGCTTAATCGCCCCCTCACACAGCGAATAGGCGCTGCGAACGCGGTGGTGGATAAAGGCGGGCGGGCTGGTAAAGGGGGTGTCGGGCGTCGTCATAGCCGCCAGAGTCTAAGGCGCACTGGTCAGTTTGAAAAGGCGAAAGCTGCGGGCATCCGTGTTCCTCTGATCCCTCCACCGCATTTTTTGTGCAATGGGTCGCGAGCGGGTTGGGGGCGGGGTAATGGTGGCGGCAGGAATTGGCTGGCTTGCACCCACATCACCCTGTCATTCTATCCACACCAAAGTCGTCATCCTCCGCGCTCTAGTGTAAAAAAGCGGGGGGATCCATGAGGTGTATACTGGCTGTACCCACATCACCCTGTCATTCTCCCCCTTGTGGGGAGAATCTATGCGATGCTAAGGCCTGAAAAACGGTTAGGATTTGAGATCCTACCCACAGGGGGTAGGAT
>VEQJ01000253.1 GCA_018883285.1 Alphaproteobacteria bacterium | reverse complement strand
GGCCGGGGTTGGCCGCAAAACCGCCAATGTGGTGCTGAACACCGCCTTTGGCCAGCCCACCATGGCGGTCGATACCCATATTTTTCGGGTCAGCAACCGAATCGGCCTGACCCATGCCAACAATGTGGAGCAATCAGAGCGGCAGTTGCTGGCCATCATCCCGCCCGCCTATTTGCTAAACGCCCATCACTGGCTAATTCTGCATGGCCGCTATATCTGCACCGCGCGCAAGCCGAAATGCGACCGCTGCCCCATTGCCCGCTGGTGTTGCTATCCCGATAAAACACTGGCCGACAAAGCTTAGGTGGGGCGCCGCCAGTTCAGCAGCAGGGCGCGCATGGTTAGATACAGCACGCCCGCGTTCAACAGGTGCCACAGAAAATGCAGCCCGATGGGAACCTGCGCACACACCACCAAATCAAGGGTGCGAGCGGTCAGGGAAAGCAGGAAAAGGCCAATCGCCTGCCACAGGGCAAAGGGTGCCAGCAGCACCCCCGACCGCTGGTGGTACAGCGCCAACCCCGCCAGAAACAGCAGGGCGGGGGCATAGGCCAGGCTGCCATTCGATTGGCTGTGCAGGCTGGGCGGCACCAGTTGCCCCATCAGCCAACCGCTAAGCAGGAACAGGATGGTCAACCCGCCCACCGCCCAAGGGGGCAGTTTGGCTATCCGCCAGCTGTAAATCGCCAGAAAGCTGACCTGATAGACCGCAATGGGTATAACATCCGCCAGCATTGCCCCAAAGGTTGCCAGGGTGTGAAACAACCCGCTGCCCATCCCGATGATGGCTATCAGGGCAATTAGCCAGGCAATCGGCCAATCCCGCCGCCACTGCCAGGGCTGCACATGCTGGCGCGCCAGCCGCAGCGCACCATAGGCGGCCAGCAAAAAGGCTAGGTTGGTTAGGGCGTTAATCGGCTCAGCCCAAAAGGCGGCGCTGGTGCGTTCGCAATAGTTAACGATGGGGCCGTTCATGGTAGCGGGCAGTCCTGGCTGAGGCTTTCAGGCTGCTACTGCACGATGCGCCAGCTGCCATCCGGTTGGCGACAGGCGGTGCCAAAGGCTTCCTGCGCGCGCCCACCAACGTTAACGGTTTGGGTAAACTCACGGCAATATTCACCGCCAGCGGCCTGATAGGCAGGTTTGGGAACAATGGTGCCCGAATTGCCCGAATCGGGGTTACGCCAGGCGGTTGAGGTGCCCGATGGCGCTGTCTCAAAGGCCTGATTGGCGGCACGGTTGGCGTACATCGCATCCGCCTTATCCAGCGATTGACCAATCTGATTGCCCAAAAATGCCCCCAACAGGGTGCCGGTGGCGACCATTGCCAGCTGGCCATTGCCCTTACCAAATTGCGAGCCGACGACCGCGCCGCCAACCCCGCCCAGGATGGTGCCAACCCCCTCCTTCATTCCGCTGTTGCCGCCGCCGCGGGTGTTGGTACAGCCCACCAGGATCACCGCCGCCATCACCATGGCCGAAAATTTTTTGCCGCGCATCGTCATTTCCTCTGAAAAAATGGGTTGTTCCAACAATCGCTGCCGCTATTATGCGACAAGCATGCCCTAAGAATAGGCGGACTTTCTGGCAAGATCATGGTAAAAAATTTGTGAGTGGTTAGCGCGCAAAATGCTTTTTTGCATGAAGTTATAATGGGATAAGCGGTTGCCGCCTGCATAGCATGGCCGGCGTTCATCGGCATTCAGAAAAATTTCATAAAAAAGATGACGGTTTCGCGTTAGACTTAGAGGGTGTTTTTTGTTTCAGCGGGGCATGGGTGCGGGGTTTTTGGTGTAAAGGCATTGCGATGGCGGCTGTCATGCTGGCGATCCTGCTGGCGCAGCCGACACGCGCGCATGCGAGCATTCCGCCATTGCACAGCTGTGCTGGCGGTTTTGGCCTTAATTGCCTTCATCCCAATATCGGGAGGGTGTTGCAAGCCATTAATGGCATAGAATGCAGTAGTAATATCAATTGCCGCAAATGCACCAATCCAAGCAGATGGGACTGTGGCCCCTTTCAAGAGGGGTTTTTTAAGGACAATTACAGAAATGGTCTAGCTGCAGGCTGTTTAGGCACTGCAAGTCTTAACGGCGCCGCCTTGGCACAATCCTTTGGTGCTTCGGCTAATCCCCCCAAGCCTGTTGGGTCGGTATCTATTGGGGACGGTGTTTGGCTATCCACCCAAACATCCCCCAGCACCACGGAATATCTTATCGCTGGTGTGGGGCGATTATGCGAAAGAGGTCTTGTGGATGATATCGTGAATACCCCCAATATTTGCGACACAAATAGTCCGCAAACAACAGCCCTAATACAAAAAATGGTAGATGCTTGGGGTCCTGATGATAAAGCTTACTGGGTTCAAAAAGTTAGTGGTTACATGTGCAAC
>VEQJ01000252.1 GCA_018883285.1 Alphaproteobacteria bacterium | reverse complement strand
AACACCGCCAGTCCGGTTGCGGCGATGATGGTAAACAACCACCCCCAGCTGAATTGTCCGAACAAGGCGGCCGCCGCCAGAAAAAGTATCGTCAACCCCGCCATACCCAACACAATGGGACGCCCCTTGCAATAGGCACTGGTCGCAGCCGCCTCCGCCTCAGTAAACATAGCTGGGCTACTAGCCAGGGCATGATGCGGCAAATTACCAAATGCAAAAAACGTCACCAACATAGCCAACCAGACTTTCGTTAACAGTCTTTTACCGAAATTGCCCATAGACATCGATCTAAGACTAAGCATTTTATCAATTCCCTTATTAGTTGCTATAGGCCGCGGCAATCTCCGCGCCGCCAACATATTGAAAGGTTTGGTCAATTAGCGCGATGATCGCTAAGCCAGCAATCGCCATAAACAGCACACTAAAGCGCAGCTTACCAAACATGCTCATAACGCCCAGGGCGACCATCGCAATCCCACCCACCGCGTAGGACATCGTGCGCACATTTAAATAGCTTCTTTTCGTGGCATCGCCAACCGTACTGAACACCTTAGTATCCTTAAACAAATCACCAGCCACCACCGAACATCCCGCGTTGGAGTAATTAAAGAAAGCCTGCACCTGATCGATCACCGCCACCAGGGTTAACCCGCCCAGTGCGCTGAAAAACCACACCCAACGCATATTGCCAAACATACAGGCAATCGCCAAGCCAACCAAGGCGACCCCACCAATCGCATAGGCAATGGTACGAATATTGTTGTAACTGACCGATACGCCCTTACAAACCCCCTCAGCATTGCCAAACACCTTACTAGCGGCATTTGCATCATAAAGCGTCGTAACCGAGCCATTGCTTGAATTATAACCCATAAACAGTTGCACATTATCCAACATGACCAGCATGGTCATACCCGCCAACAAACAGAAAAACCAGACCCAGCGGATGGTGCCAAACATGGCCAAGGCCGCCAGAGCTATCAGGGCGATGCCGCTGAAACCCAACACCACCGTGCGGGTGTTATCACGCAGGGTTTGGGTGCCATCAATCAAAGGTTTTTTAACCGAATCAACACTACCACTATTCATGAATTTATAGGTTTGTGCCTGGGCAATGTCTGCTGGTGCCAAGGCCAACAACCAACCACAGGATAACAGCACTAGCATCAAACTGGCACGGGCACGGGCATGGCCACGATCAGACAACTGCCCGCCCAAGCCTAAAGCTCTGCGCAAACCGCCCAATCTTAGTCTTACTGTGCCCAACCCTATCGTCATTCTTTTTTCCATCAAGCCGTTAAATCCATCACCCAACCATCGGTGGTGATTACCACCCTATTGCCCTGTTGCCACCGACCCCTGGCCGCAACCAGGAATCGATGGCAACTTTGGCAAGAAATTTAAGTAATGGCTAACCCTGCCCCACCACTGGTAAAGTCTGTACCGGCGATAAAGCCCATGGCTTGGTCAATCAGGGCGATGATGGCCATACCCCCAATCGCCATGAACAACCATTGAAAATTCAATTTACCGAACATGCACAAGATGCCCAACGCCACAATCCCCAGCGCGCCAACGGCATAGGATATGGTGCGGATATTGGCATAGGCCCGTCCCAGCGTGCGACCCGCCGTGTTGTAAATAGCCTCATTGCTGGTGGCCAAGGGCGTAAAGGTTCTGGCAGAAAAAGCCTGCGCCCCCGCATTACCTGGCCCAGCCAACAGGCCTGCCAGCAACACCACCATAACGGCGATCATTGCATAAAGTGATTGTTTCATAGGAATTCCCCATAGAAAGTTGATAAAAACACACAAACCTACTGTACTACCCGATTATTAACCTTTTATTAAGCTTTCTCGCAAGGCATCAAGGTCGGCAGCAACCGCCAGATCACTGCAATTTAACCCATTGATATGAATATGTTTTCTAAATATCTTTGCAACATAGCCAACGCAAGATTTCATAATTGTCTTGTCATCAAGCCCCCTGTTAGCGTTAACTTTCGGGCATCGCCACCCGCAATGCTAGGTTAGCACCAGTCTCATGACCATTCCATTTATCCCTTCCGACGCACCTGGTGCCCCAACCGCCATCATCCAGGCCAATGATGCCGTTACACCCATCAACAATCGGTGGATTTTATGGCTTTACGGCCTGTTGCTTCTGGGGTTTCTTACTCCCCTGTTTTTTTATGAATGGCCCATTGGGGTTGACTATTTAACCCATCTGACTCGCCTTTATATTTTGCGCCATTTGGACAGCGACCCCTATCTGCATCAATTTTTTCAGGCCAATCCCACCATGTTCAGCAATTTGGGCTTTGATGTGCTGGCCGGCCTGTTTTACCGCATCGTTGACCTGACCACCGCGGGCAATATCACCATTGGTATCAGCATGTTGGCCTA
>VEQJ01000251.1 GCA_018883285.1 Alphaproteobacteria bacterium | reverse complement strand
GTGTCCGAGATGTCGACCCGACGGATGGCTACGTTTTTAAGGCCATTGATTTGGCCTTGTTTCACGTCATAGGCGAATTCTGACAATAGATCATTCAGCACGTCATGGAACTGACGGACTTCACGATTGGGCGCGACATTTTCGTCAGTCTGAGCGAATGAAGCCGCGAGGCGTTTTGTGCCGTTTTTATGCGTTCTCGGCTGTCGCTGGAGTGCCTGCTGATTTTGCTGCTGGTCGCGCTGCGATGCGGTTGCCTGCTGGGATTGCTGCTGTTTACGCGGAGAATCCCCCTGGCTTTGCTGCTGAGCGGCTTGCTGTTGATTCATGGATTGTTGGGATTGCTGCTGTTGTGGACGGTGACCAACAACAAATTTGTGCCAGAAATGGTCACCGCTGAGTCGTCAGAGCCCCAAGAATTGCCGGCAGATGTGCATATGGATGCCGCGGAAGGCGACGATGTAGAGGCGCCCGCAACCACTGGTTCCGCTCCATCCGCAACGCCGCCTGCCGTTGCGCCTGCGCCAGCAGCCTCCACCCCTGCGCCCGCCACTGCGGGGATAACTGCCCCTGCAACACCAGCCGTTGCGCCAGCGCCAGCCCCCGCCCCTGTATCGCCGGCTGCCACAGCGCCAACCCCTGCTCCAGCGTCTAACAGTGCCGCAGCACCCGCTGCAGCTACGCCAGCGCCAGCCCCTGCATCACCTGCAGCTTCCACATCACCCGCGCCCAATGCGCCCGCCGCTATCACGGCCACCGCTGTTACCATTACGGCCAAGCAGAACAGCTGGATACAGCTGCGCGATGGCAAGGGGGCGGTGGTGGTCGCCAAATTGTTGCGGGCGGGCGAAAGCTATAACGTGCCCAACACCCCTGGCCTGATGATGACCACGGGCAATGCGGGCGGAACCTTTGTCACGGTGAATGGCCAACCCTCCGCCCCGCTGGGGCAGGAGAATCAGGTGGTGCGTGAAATCCCGCTGGATGCGGCGCCGCTGGCCGACTATTTGGCTAAGCTGCCGTCCAGCCCGAATCAGTAACGGTGACGCATGGACTACGGCAACCTTAGTTATCGTCAGATTGCGCGCCGCCAAAGCCGCCAAATTAAGGTTGGCGACTTGTTGGTGGGTGGGGGTGCGCCGATTACGGTGCAATCGATGACCAACACCCTGACCGCCGATGCCAAGGCCACCATTACCCAGATTCAGGCGTTGGTAGAGGCGGGGGCGGATGCCGTCCGCGTATCCTGCCCCGATGAGGCGTCAACAAAGGCGCTGGCGGAGATTGTGGCGGCCTCCGCCGTGCCGATTATCGCCGACATCCATTTTCACTACAAACGGGCGATTGAGGCGGCGCAGGCGGGTGCCGCCTGTCTGCGGATTAACCCCGGCAATATCGGCAACGCTACGCGGGTGCAGGAGGTGATTCGGGCGGCGAAGGATCACGGGTGCAGCATGCGTATCGGCGTCAACGCGGGCAGTTTGGAGGAGCGGTTGCTGCAAAAATACGGCATGCCAACCCCCGAAGCCCTGGTCGAAAGCGCGCTGTACCACGCCAAAATCCTTGAGGATAATGACTTTTTCGATTTTAAGATTAGCGTAAAGGCCTCCGACGTGTTTTTGGCAGTGGCAGCGTATCGGCAACTGGCCGCCGCCTGCGACTACCCCCTGCATCTGGGCATTACGGAGGCTGGCGCGCTGCGTACCGGCACGGTCAAATCGTCGATAGGGCTTGGCCTGCTGTTGATGGAGGGGATTGGCGACACCATCCGCGTCTCGCTGTCGGCGGATCCAGTGGAGGAGGTTAAGGTGGGCTGGGACATCCTGCGCTCCCTCAACCTGCGGCAACGTGGGGTGAACATTATCGCCTGCCCCAGCTGCGCCCGCCAGCAGTTTGACGTGATCAAAACGGTTGAGGCGTTGGAACAACGGCTTAGCCATATCAAAACCCCCATGACGGTGTCGATTATCGGTTGCGTCGTCAATGGCCCGGGGGAGGCGCGCAGCACCACGATTGGCCTGACCGGTGGCGGCAACAACACCCACATGGTCTATGTTGATGGGGTGCAGCATCAACGAATCCGCGACGCCGATATTGTTGAGCATATTGCGGGGCTGGTTGAAAAAAAGCTCGAAGAAAAGGTTGCGGCGATTGATACCAGCGCTTAGGCTGCCCCCCTCTATCAACTTTTCCCCCAAAGCTGAGTGTGCATCATGAATCAGCCCCTATCGCCAGCCCCCCCCCAATCCCCTGCCCAACCGCTATCCCACCCCAGAGGTACCCGCGATCTGTTTGGCGAAGAAATGCGCCAGTTTCAATCGGTGGCCGCCGCCGCCCGCCAAGTGATGGCGCGTTTTGGCCTGAATGAGATTGCCACGCCGATTTTCGAATTTACCGAGCTGTTCAACCG
>VEQJ01000250.1 GCA_018883285.1 Alphaproteobacteria bacterium | reverse complement strand
AACCCAACCTCTGTCGCGCGCATAGGTTTCCCGTAAATACTCTTGTTTCTCAGGTTTATCCTGGGATATCAGCGCAATGCCTTTGTCTAACAGCTCATCTTCTAAAACCGCTGGATTGCGTAGGGTGTAGGTTCCTCTGTTATCTACGAACGTCAGAACGCCTTCTTTTCGTAAAACCTGAAGTTGCTGCCTAACCTTATCGAATGGATGTTTGTTTTCTGGACTAAAAGCTTGAATATCAAGCTCTTTTGAAGACTGAAAGTCTTGAAGGGTAAATGTTCTTGATCCTTGTTCGTTACAATAATCAACAACTAGCTTTTGGATAAAATCTTTCCATCCGAAATCAGACATAGTGACAAAATTCCTGGCGAAAAACCGATTGAATCAATCTAGTTTCGTATTTTATCCTGATATGGGCAATAAGTAAATAAACTAAAATAACTATATATTCCAATAGGTTAATCGAAAAAACTTAGCGTGCTGATGTCGAAATAAAAGCGGCATCAGACATCAAGTCTAATGCCGCTTTCTGTAAAATTATATATTCAAATAAAAAAACTAATATAGGCAATAAGCAAAGCTTTGCTTGGCTAATGAGTAGCTTGCACTGTTTTTACCAACTTTTTGCGGATCAAAATTTGCCATTTTCATTACATCTTTGTAGTCTTTGACTACTAAATTGAGATTTTTCTCCAGGAACTTGAAAGGATCAACTTTCCACTTAACCATAGAATCTTTTACCTCCATAAGTGCAGACAGTGCATAGACAAGAGGGGTAATAAAGCCGTCAGGAAAGTCATAGTCCACTTCTTCAGCGTAAAAAGGTGTTTTAGGACGATTTTTTAAATAGCTTCCTTTCGGGTCTTGACTGTGCTTTTTAGGATCATACTTTTTAACTGATAGTATCCGACCAAATTTCCCTTCATATTTGTTGTAGCAATCTGGAAACTTCGCATAGATTAAATCGTACAGCATAGGAATGTCTTTAAGCAGGTTAAGCGCACTTCCTACTGTGGGATTTTTTAACTCATAGCGACCGCTTTCGTACATGGAAATTTCAGAATCTCTCATTAATTCGTTAAATGCCTCGCTACATTTACTTTTTGAACTGTAAAGCTGATAAGGTGCAACTTTTGAAAGATGAGCTGGTAGGTCAATCAATGACAAAGGAATCCATGCTAAAGAAATTATATCACGGACAGGAATTCTGCCAGGATCATTTGTTTTCCATATAATCTGTTCTTTAAGTTTGGGGTCTATAACTTCTCTTATGAAATCATAATGCCCGGCATGGTTGGCCAATGCTTCTTCTACAAGCTGGACATTGTTGTTTCGTGCAGAACATATATCGAGTATTGCATTGCGAAAATTGAGAATAACTTCTTCGCTATCGTCAATAGGTACAAGTATTTCGACAGGAACCAGAAAATCTAGCTGATTTATAATATCTGATATTTTATCTCTGAAGCCATTCCATACATCTTTTAAGTCACTCCAGCGTTTAATTTTGCGTACGGCGCGATCATCTTCGGTAGCAAGATTCAAAATATGAATGGCTATTGCGAGCGTATTATGGCCACCATCAAGAATGCCTTCTATTTCATCATTTTGAAATTCAAGTTCATAACGTTTCCGCTCTAGATCAGTGGGTGGATTGCATGCAGCTAATAATATCCCCTTTGTTTTAAAAGGAAAAATATCTTTTGTTTTTTTTATGCTTTCAATAATATCCTCTGTAACGCTTCCGACCTTAGCAGAGCGGGGATTGGCATCAAGATTTGTTGCATCAATTAAATCGACTAGATATTTTGCTTTCACAAATCCAACCAAACGACGTATGGGATCGTTGGTTTGATCGCAAACCTGTTCAAATTTAATAATAATTTTTTTGGTTTTCATAGTTGAAACTCCTAATTTTAGGAGAATCAGTGCCGGCATAAAAGCACAGGCAAGAAGGCAATGCCATCCAGCATAAGCTTAAACCAGAACCAATTCCTAGGTTCATAAAAAATACAGCCCCCATCCGAGGACTTTTTTTAGATTAAATTGGCTTAGAAAATTTGTCAACCATTTAACAAAACAAAGAAATTTCTTTGTAAGGTCTATATATATCAATGGCTTGCCGATAAATATGGCTCCCCGGGTAGGATTCGAACCCACGACCAATCGATTAACAGTCGACCGCTCTACCACTGAGCTACCGGGGAATAAGTGTTGAACTATAGCGACCCTTTGCCGATTGGAAAAGCCCTTCTTGTGCCAATGCTAAGGTTTTTTCTTTCTGGCCTCGGCAATGGCGGCCTTCATTTGATCCTCTTTAATCGCACCAGGAAAGCTTTGATCGCCAATGACCATAAAGGGGGTGCCCTGAATACCCAGATCTTTGGCCAATTTCTCGCTGCGCCCCAGGGC
>VEQJ01000249.1 GCA_018883285.1 Alphaproteobacteria bacterium | reverse complement strand
GCCATCAACCCAAGCCTCATGAGCTAGAATTGTTTTTTCGATGTCCGTCAGTTGGCTGGTCATGGTTCGTTCTTTCCTCTAAACCCAGCCGCTTACGACCAACAAATAAACGGGAACACTATCTTTGGGATCCACCTGCTCAGTCAATTCCAGGTGAAAACCCGCCTGATCCCCCATGGCGATAAGATTCTTAAATGCCTCCGTTGATTTTAGCTGATCAACCGTAATTCCCGCATTTTTTATATGTTTTTTCTGCAACCTTTCACCACCTGGCTCATCTAGCCCATAAAGAATAAACCAGGATGGCACCCCCTGGCGAAAACCATCACCCGCCTTTGCCGTATCTTCTGGCAGGCGTTTGGCGATGGCATCAAACTGCATAAACAGATGGTGAAGGAATCCAGATGGCATCAAATTCTCAGAAAAGGTGCAACAGGAAATGGTGAAGAACAATAGCGACCATTGACCAAATCCAGTCTATGCCTTAGGGGCTTAACAAAAACTTAAGCCTAAGCAAAAGTCTTAGGCCTTACCCACTACCAATCCCATCCATCCCACCAGAAAATACCGCCATGATAGTCCGTTTTGTTGATTTCGGTGACTTGGGACAAACCCTGTTGCAGCTTAGCCTGTTTCTGGCAGGGCTACAGCTGTTGGCGGGCAGCCTGTATTGGCAACGCCTAAAGGGCTTTTTACCAGAAATTACAGGGTTAAACGCCATCACCCTAACCCTGTCGATGGCCAGTTTGATCGCGGCCTATGTCAATGTTGACCTCAGCCTGGCGAACGTCGCCCAAAACACCAATGCCAACGCCCCATTGCTGTACCGCATCACGGGCGCCTGGGGCAATCATGAGGGATCACTGCTGTTGTGGCTACTGTGGATGGGATTGTATGCGGCGGCGCTGGCATGGCATCCCGCGCAACGATTGGCGCCGAAACTGACGGGTCGTGCCTTAGCGGTTCTGGGGGGGCTGCAAATCCTGCTGACCGGCTATGCCCTGATTCTTTCCAACCCCTTCTGGCGCTTGCCGATTGCGGCTAAACAGGGTGCCGGCCTAAACCCCTTGCTGCAGGATATTGGCCTGGCCATCCATCCCCCCGTGCTGTACCTTGGCCTGACAGGCCTTTGCATCGCTTTTGCCCTGTCGATAGCGGCCTTGTTGGGCAAGCATTCCCCTGCCCCACTCGCCGCCACCACCGCATCAACCTCATCGCCCGCATCGCCCGAAAGCGGCGGGAACGAACCAGCCTGGACAAGCCTGGCGCGGCCATGGCTGCTGCTATCCTGGGGGTGGTTGACGTTGGGGATCGCGCTGGGCAGTTGGTGGGCATATCGGGAATTGGGCTGGGGCGGCTGGTGGTTTTGGGATCCGGTGGAGAATGCCGCCCTGATTCCCTGGCTGTTTGCCAGCGCCCTGCTGCACGCCCTGAATTGGCAGCGGCAGCCCGAACAGTCGCAGAATCAGGCGCCACAGGGTGGCATGGGCAATCAGACTGGGCAGGGGGCGTCATGGGCACCTGCCCCCCATCTTTTGGCGATTTTCACCTTGGGCAGCACGCTGTTGGCGATGTTTTTGGTGCGTTCTGGCCTGTTAACCTCTGTCCACGCCTTTGCCCTGGATCCTGCACGGGGCAGTGTGCTGCTGGCCATTACGGCGATGGTTACTTTGGCCAGCCTTGCCTTGTTTGCGGCGCGCACCCCCGTTGCCGCAACAGCCCCCGCGGCGACCCAAAGCTCATGGCTTTCGCCGTCGGCCTGGTTGTTGTTTGGCTATTTAATTTTTGCCCTAACCGCTGTTACCGTGTTGTTGGGAACCGCCTATCCCCTTTTGCATCAGGCGGCTACCGATTCCCCCATGGCGGTGGCGGGCGATTTTTATCAGCAGATGGTGGTGCCTCTGCTGTTGTTGCTGCTAGGCGGGGTGGTGGGATTGCCCATCCTAATGCGCCCTGCCCCGCCCTTAACCCCGAAACGGATCAGCCGATACCGACTGCCAGCCCTGGCTTTGTTGGTCTTGGCCAGCGTGCTGAATCTGTGGATTGGATGGCATTGGATAGCGGGCGGGGTGATTGTTGCCCTGGGATCCCTGGCAATCATCCTAAACTGGCCATCGATTTGGCGGCCGCAAAGGCGGGTGATGGCTTTGGCACATTTGGCCGCAGGCTTGGCGGCTATCGGCATGGTTGGCGCCAGTTTGTGGCAACAGTCCTATATCGTCAAACTGGCACCTGGCGCCAATATGGTGGTGGGATCCTATCACCTAACCCTGCAACAGTTGCGCGAAATCCCTATCGGCCAAAACGGGGCAAATTACAGCACTTGGCAGGCGGTGGTGGCCATCCGTCCCGCTCATAATCCCACCAGCTCCCCCATTTTGCTAACCAGCGAAAAGCGTCACTATGCGGTTGAGGACATGGTGACCAGCGAGGCAGCGATAAAC
>VEQJ01000248.1 GCA_018883285.1 Alphaproteobacteria bacterium | reverse complement strand
CGTCGGCAGCGTCAGAGGTTTATAAGAGACAGGTTGCCGCCACTCCGATTTGTCATCCTACCCCCACCATTTCCGCCTCTCTGTTGTCATCCTACCCCTTGTGGGTAGGATCTCTGCGATGCCACCGTCTGTTTGACGGTCAGGGTTTGAGACCCTACCCATAAAAGGTGACCGTGTGATGTGGGTGCCGCGCTATGGCAGGGCGACGCGCATTCGTTGCAGTACCAATTGCGGGTTGACCAAACGGCCGTTCCACAACAGCGTCCAATGCAGATGGGGGCCGTTGGAATGACCCGTGCTGCCCACCGTGCCCAGGGGTTGCCCCGCCACGACGGTTTGGCGCGGGCGCACCTGCACACTGGCCAGGTGGCAGTAAACTTGGCGCCAGGCGCCGCTGGCAATCACCACCCCCAGGCCGCAGGCGTTATCGACGGGCACCTGCTGCACCACGCCGCCCGCCCAGGCCTGCACCACACTGCCCATCGGGGCAATAAAATCGATACCGTTATGAAAATCGGGCTGGCCCGTAATGGGATCGCGCCGCCAGCCATAGCCATAGGAAATGCTGCTGGCCGCGGGAACAGGGTTGGCCAGCGAGGCTGGCACCGATTGGGGGCTGGCCGCCTTAGCGGGCGCGGCGATGTTAACCGCCCTGGGAGGGTTGGCAGGGTTGACAGCAGGATTGGATGTATTGGCGGGATTGGCCAGGCAGCTGGATGCCCACCCCAAAACGCCCAAAGAAATCACCAAAAGGGCGGGCAGGATCCCGAAACACCTCAAAATTTTGGATAATGCCCCTATCATCACCTGGCCAGGGGCAAATAGGCGGGAGGGGGAAGTGTGAAAAAACTTACGGCACAGGCGGGATGCCTTGGTTAATGGGCAGCATGGCTGAACCCACAATCCTTTGGCATACCCGCCCATAACCGCAAAGCTTGCGTACAGACAGCCGATTTTAGGCGGCGGCGCGGGCGGCAAAGCCCACGGGCTTTTTGCGCTGCTCAACCCACCAATGATAGGCTTGTTGCAGACCGTCGTTCAGGCTGGTTTTGGCTTTCCACCCCAGGCTGCTCATCACGCTGGCATCAACATCGCTGTAGGGCATAAAGGCCTGCTCATTTTCGGAATAGGCCAATGACCCCTCAAAGCGCAGCAGTCGCGCAATGTTGGCGGCCAATTGATCAAATTGGGTCGGTTGACCGCTGGTAATCGCCACAGGCACGGAGCCAGTTTCCGCTGACAGCAATTTCACCAGGGCGCTGGCGGCATCATCGACATACAGAAAATCCTGTTGCTCATCGGCCTGACCGGGCAGCTCAACGCTTTGCATGCCACGTTCACGGGCATTTTCAATGATGTTGAACAGGTTTGGCACAATTTGGGCAACGCTGGGCTCAATGCTTTCGCCCGGACCATACAGATAGCTAGGCACCGCGATGGTTACATCAAAACCATGCTGCGCGGCATAGGCCTGGCACAGGGTGGCAATGCTGCGCTTTGCCATGGCCATCGGCATGTTGGCGGCAACGATACCCTTTACCGAAGCAAAGTCTTGATCATTAAACTGGTTGAAATCGGTCTGATAGGCCTGCGGGCTGGCAACATAAACCAATTTTTTAACGCCCCAGCGGCGGGCGGCATCAATAACATTCAACCCAATGGCCAGGTTGGCTTGCAGGTAATCACCTGGTTGGCTGCTAACCGCCTGCTGCCCCGCCACGCGCGCGGCCGACAGAATCACCGCCTCTGGCCGTTCGCGGGCAAAAAGCTGCTCCACCAAGGCCTGGTTGCGCAAATCGGTTTCGGCGCGGGTGCGGGTGACGACGTTTTGATAGCCGCTGGCCTGCAGTTGTTTGTTGATGGCCGCACCCAAAAGACCACGGTGGCCGGCTAGGTAAATTTTGCTGTTGGTTGAAATCATAAATTGGTTTCCTTACTAAGGTCACAAGATGTTAAAAAAGAAGACGCCCCTATGAACCATAAAAATTGTTACTATTTCGTTAAAAAATTTTTTTATTTTGTTAAAAACACCCTTATAAGCCGCATTATGGAGAATTATATTAAGTCTTATACGCGGCAATTCAGTTTCAGTCAATAATAACACTGCCTGTCATTTGATGGTATAGGATGGTATGGGGTTAAAGGTGTACAGAAGAAATCGCCGCTTGTTAGGGCGACGGCTGTAGCATTTCAATCAAAACCTTTTGCTAAGGTCACGGTCGAAATACGCTTGCAGAACGACTTTTATAACATTTTTTACGGCAATACAAGCTCTTTTTGAGCGGCTTTCCCTAAGATATTATTAACCAATCATAGACAAACGAGAGATAGAGGAGTAGAAGTCTTGGGATTTAACCAAGGGAGGCTGGGATGGTGGTATGTTATCGATGTGGCGGCGAACGAAGTGTAAAGAATGGGCTGATGCAGGGGCAGCAGCGCTATAAGTG
>VEQJ01000247.1 GCA_018883285.1 Alphaproteobacteria bacterium | reverse complement strand
CCCATATATTCACATCCTGCCTTGTCATCCATGGGCGGCGTGCATAGACTAAGACAAAATCCCCGTAACAATGTTGAACAGGGTTGGTTGGATGATTCCCTTTGATGATCGCGATGGCCTGATATGGCTGGATGGTAAGCTGGTTCCCTGGCGCCAGGCGCGCCTGCACGTGTTAACCCACGGGTTGCACTATGGAAGCGCGGTGTTTGAGGGCGAACGGGTCTATAACGGCCGCGTCTTTCGGGAGCGGGATCACGCCATCCGCCTGCAAAAATCGGCAGAAATTTTGGATTTTGAAATCCCCTTTAGCCTGGAACAAATGGCGCAAGGGGTGCAGGAGTTGATTCAGCAGAACAACATTCCCAATGGCTATCTGCGCCGCATTGCCTGGCGCGGCAGTGAGATGATCGGGGTGTCGGCGCAGCATACCCGCATCCATCTGGCGATGGCGTTGTGGGAATGGCCCAGCTATTTCCCGCCGGAGTTGTTGCAGCAGGGTATCCGCCTGACCACCTCTGACTGGGTATGCCCGCCCCCCAACGCGATGCCAACGGCCAGCAAGGCGGTGGGCAATTATATGATCCGCACCCTGTCGAAACATAAGGCTGAGCGGGCGGGCTTTACCGATGCGCTGTTGTTGGACTGGCGTGGCAATCTGGCTGAGGCGACGGGCGCCAACCTGTTCCTGCTGATTGATGGCGCGCTGCACACCCCCACGCCCGATTGCTTTTTGAACGGTCTTACCCGCCAAACCGTTATTGCCCTGGCACGCCGACGCGGGATTGAGGTGATCGAGCGGCATATTGCGCCATCCGAATTGGCCGCGGTAAGCGAGGTGTTCCTGACCGGAACCGCCGCTGAGGTCACGCCGGTTGGTCGCATTGATGATCGCAGCTTTGCGGTGGGCGCCCTGACCCGCCAGCTGATGACCGATTATCGCGATTTGGTTCATGCCGATGACGATGATGGCGTTATCTAGGTTGCCAGATGACGATGAACCCGCTAGTGATAGACTCATGATGACAAGCTCTGTTCAATCTGGCGCGGTGCAGCTGCCCGAAATGGCTGACACCGAACACTTCCAGTTCTCTGATCGTGGTTTCGAACCGATTGTGGTCGAATCGATGGAGATTCGGTTGGCCAGAACCCCTGCCGAAATTTTGGCGTCACAACGCCTGCGCTATGAAGTGTTCTATGAGGAAATGGGGGCAACCCCGATTCGTCAGATGGCGGAACTGCGCCGCGACTATGATGCCTATGACCGCTATTGCGATCATCTGTTGGTGTTTGACCGCCGCCGGCCAGAGGGCGCGCAGGTGGTGGGCACCTATCGCCTGATTACCCGCGATGTCGCTAAGCAGATGGGGCAATTTTACTCAGCCAGTGAATATGATATCAGCAAGATTCTCGATTACCCTGGCGAGCTGTTGGAGTTTGGCCGATCCTGCGTGATGCGCAGCTATCGGACGTTTCCCGTCATGCAACTGCTGTGGCGCGGGATTGCCGCCTATATCTTTACCCACCAGGTGGAAATGATGTTCGGTTGCGCCAGCTTTCCTGGCCAGGATGTGCAGGCATTGCGGGAGCCGTTGAGTTTTCTGTATCACCACCATTTGGCACCGATTGAGCGGCGGGCGGTATGCTTGCCCGAACATTATGTCGATATGAATCTGTTGCCCGCCGAACAGGTGCACACCAAATCGGCGCTAAACAATCTGCCCCCCCTGATTAAGGGCTATTTACGCCTGGGTGCCTGGGTCGGTGATGGTGCCTATATCGATCGGCAATGGAACTCCATCGATGTCTTTATTCTGGTTAAGACTGACAAGATTACCCCCAAATATATGGAACATTACGGCCTTAGTGGGGTGGGTAATGACCCCCTGTTAACAGAATAGGGCGTTGGGGATGTTGGCGATAGGCCGATTGCTGGCGTTCGTGCTGGTCACCCTGTTGTTAATTCCCGTTCAGCTGGTGATGTGTCGACTGCCTGGTCGTGCGCCATATTGGATTACCAAATTTTACCACCGATTCTGTTGCCGTTTGTTTGGCATTCGCCGCATCGTGCGCGGCCGTCGCAAATTGCCTAAGGGGATGCCCCGCCTGATCGTGGCCAACCATATGTCCTATCTGGATATTACGGTGTTGGGATCGCTGTTGCCCGCCAGCTTTATTGCCAAGTCGGAAATTGCCCGTTGGCCGCTGTTTGGGCTGTTGGCCAAGTTGCAGAAATCGTTGTTTGTTCAACGCACCACTGGCCAAACCGCCCGGCAGTTGCGCGATATGCGGGCACGTTTTCACAATGGCGACACCCTGATTCTGTTTGCTGAGGGTACGTCGGGCGATGGAACGCGGCTGTTGCCGTTTAAGTCATCGCTGTTTGGCATTATCAACATGTTGGATGACCAGCCGTTGGTGGTGCAACCCGTGGTTATCAGCTATGTGGCGTGCAACGG
>VEQJ01000246.1 GCA_018883285.1 Alphaproteobacteria bacterium | reverse complement strand
CCCCTATTCATCCCCCAAGCAGATTCCCAGGCCGCGGGCGGTGGTGACCTCAATCCCATTGGGGTCGGCGGCGCGGGTTTTGCCCGCGACATCGGACATTGGCACGTCGATAACCGTGCCGCCCGCCCAGGCCACCATGCGGTCAAACTTTCCCTGATGGATCAGATCGACGGCGCGCACGCCAAAGGCTGAGGCGATCAGGCGGTCTTGCGGGCTGGGCTGCCCCCCCCGCTGCACATGCCCCAGAACCGTCACGCGGGTTTCGGCGCCGGTCAGCTCCGCCAGCTTATGCCCCAGGTAGTGACCGATGCCGCCATAGCGCGACTGCCCCCCATGATGCTGCATGGTCAGCGATTCGCCGCTCTCACTCTTCACCGCCTCCGCCACCACCAACAGGGAGAAGTTGCGGCCACGTTGGCGGATTTCTTCCACCTTCGCGGCGATATTGGCCAGTTTGTAGGGAATCTCAGGGATCAAAATAACGTCCGCCCCGCCCGCGATACCGGCTGCCAGCGCGATCCGGCCAGCGTCCCGCCCCATCACCTCCAAAATCATCAGGCGGCTATGGCTGGCCGCTGTCGGCTGCAGGCGATCCAAGGCTTCGGTGGCCACCTGCACGGCGGTGTCAAAGCCGATGGAGGTTTCGGTCAGCACCATATCGTTGTCGATGGTTTTGGGAATCGCCACCATCGGAATGTTGCCCTGAGTCGTCAGCCGTTGCAACAACGCCAGGCTGCCATCGCCACCAATGCCAATCACGCCGCGCAAGCCAAGTTTATGGTAATTGGCAATCACCTCAGCCGATCGGTCAACCCGGGTGCCATCGGGCAGGGGAAAGTGATAGGGGTTGCGGTTGTTGATCGCGCCCAGGATGGTTCCCCCCTCCCGCAGTAGGTGCGCCGACATTTTGTCGGTGGACAGCTCAATCAACTGCGGCGTTTCAGCCATCAATCCCTGGGTGGCGTTTTTGATGCCGACCACCTCCCACCCATAGCTGTGTTCGGCATGCAGGACGGCCGCGCGAATGGCGGCGTTCAGGCCGGCACAGTCGCCGCCGCTGGTCATAATTCCGATGCGTGGTTTGGTGGTCATGATCTGTCTTCCTTCTTCTTTAACGATTGGCGCTGACTGGATTGGATACGCCGCCCCGTTCCTTCAAGATGCTGTCATCCAGTTGGGGGAGGCGACCGCGCAGGGTCTGTGAAAAATCTATGGTAATTTAGCAACAGCTTGGCCGCGATGCAATCCAAGCCGCGCCAATAATGACAACCTTTTTTTTAGAGCTGGGGGTTCGATGCCCACAGCCAGGCTGCCCCCCGTACGCCACTGGCATCGCCGTGACGGGGCGGGCGCAGCTTTGTCTTGATCTTGCTTTTGCTGTAAACCCATTCGCCCCACAGCCGCGGGACGTTGTCGTACAGGCGGCTGACGTTCGACATGCCACCGCCCAGCACGATAACATCAGGATCCAGAAGGTTGATGACCCAGGCAAAGGCCTTAGCCATGCGGCGCTCATAGCGATCGATGGAGGCCATGGCATAGGGATCCCCATCCTCCGCCGCCGCAATAATGTCGTGGGTTGACAGCTGCTGCCCCGAGGTGTGGTTGTGATCACGGCGCAGGCTGGGCCCCGACAGAAAGGTTTCGATGCAGCCGCGCTTGCCACAATAACAATCTTGCAGGGGCAAATCCTCCTCCTCAACCCACGGCAGGCCGTTGTGCCCCCATTCGCCCGCTATCAAATTGGCGCCAGGCCAAACCTGACCATCAAAGACCAACCCGCCGCCGCATCCCGTGCCGATAATGACGCCAAAGACGGTACGGGCGCCCTTACCCGCGCCATCGATGGCTTCGGACAGGGCAAAGCAGTTGGCATCATTGGCCAGGCGGACTTCCCGCGCCAACCGTTCCCCCAGATCTTGCACAAAGGGTTTGCCGACCAACAGCCCCACATTGCCGGCATGCATCACCACCCCGCTGTCGGGGTCGGCCGCGCCTGGAATACCAATGCCCAAGGTGCCCTTACCACCCAACACCCCCTCAGCCTGATCAATCAGATCGCCAATGCGGCCAACCAAATCTTCATAAGATTGGTTGGGGGTGGGAATACGCTGCCGATACAATTCTTTGCCATTAAAGCCGTGCAGGCCGACACACTCAATTTTGGTGCCGCCAATGTCAAGGCCGAACGCAAGGGGGAAATCTAAGGGCGACATGGCATGCTCCAACGTTGCAAAAAACCAGCAGCCAATGTCGCAGATTTCGCCCCCATTGGATTGAGGATTATTTTGCAGCTGCGAAGGGGGGGGATTGCTTATTGCCGGGGGGGGCATTTATTTAGGAACTGTCGACATTCATAGGGAGTTATGATAGAATCGCTCAACGGAGGGTGATGCTATGTCATACACAAAATTTTTATTTGAAGATCAATGGAATGCGATCAAAGACGCATTGCCTGGCAAGCC
>VEQJ01000245.1 GCA_018883285.1 Alphaproteobacteria bacterium | reverse complement strand
ACCATGGGCTAAGCGGTGGGTTAGAGCTGCGCTATCGGGGATTTTCTTCCTCTTCTGGTTTCAGCCCTGATCCCTATGTCTTCTATGATATGGGCAAAACTTGGAATAAAGATCGCGGTGGTTCCAATCCACTGGCTGCCTCAACCGGGGTTGGGTTGGCGCTTAGCACCGAAAATGGCTTTACAGGCAACCTTAGCCTTGCCTGGCCGTTGATAAAATCGATTGGTGATCCGCTGTATGGGGCGCCGCGCGACCCCCGCCTGTTGTTTGAGGCCAGCCAGAAGTTTTAGGCAGCCCCCTTCCCGCCTTCGTTGCGTACCCGCCCGTCACGTCTATCAGCACAGCTGGCGTTTTGCACGCGCCCAAATCTTACCCTTAACACAGCGTTAACATTGGTGTCATACACTTGTATGGCCTGAGATGGTGAATGTTGGGCGAAGGATAGGGCAAGGATGATGACGGAGGGTATGATAAAGGGGTTTGCGAGGCTGGATAATGGGGATGGCGTGAGTCATAGCATTCACCAACACAACAATTGTCTCAAAAACCAGGTAAATTTTTCACAAAACACTTTTATCATTAATAACTGTTTAGACTTTTTGTTATATCTTTTAAGTATACACTATGGCAAACGCTACAAATGTTTTGGTTGCAGGATGTAACGAACATGCACAAGGTTCGATCTTTATCCAGCTTGTTATACAGCACGACTTCGACGGTTGTTCTGACCGCCCTGCTGTGGGTGGCGATGGGGGAAGGTGTCGCCCATGCCAACCCCGCCGATGGGGTGGTGGCGGCGGGCAGCGCAACCATCAGTGAGTCTGGCAAAAAGCTGGACGTGCATCAGGCCAGCGATCGGGCGGTCATCGATTGGCGCAGTTTTAACATTGATGTCGATGAACACACCCAGTTCCATCAACCGTCCAGCAGTGCGGTGGCGGTCAATCGGGTCAACAGCAATGACCCCTCCCAGATTATGGGGCGGCTGTCGGCCAACGGCAATGTCGTGCTGATCAACCCCAATGGGGTGTTTTTTGGCCGCGATTCGCAGGTTGATGTTAACGGCCTGATCGCCACCACCGCCGATGTTGACAATAACCAGGTGATGCAGGGTGGCAAGCTGCACTTCACCAAGCCTGGCAAGCCGACCGCCACCATCACCAATCAGGGCACCATCACCGCCAAACAGGCGGGTTTGGTTGGGCTGGTCGCGCCCAATGTGGAAAATGATGGGGTGATTGCCGCCCGCCTGGGCAAAGTCCAGCTGGGCTCTGGCGACCAGATGACGGTGGATCTGTATGGCGACGGATTGATGGAGCTGGCGGTCAGCGATGATGTCAAATCACAGCTAGTCAAAAACAGCGGTACCATCAGCGCTGAGGGTGGTACCATCGCCTTGACCGCCGCCGCCGGCCGCCAAATCGTCAACAGCCTGGTGCAAATCGAGGGCGAGCTGACTGCGCCCACCGTCGCCGAACACAACGGCAAAATCATTATCGCGGCGGAGGGCGGCAATGCGACGATTTTGGCCGGTGGTCAGATCAAGGCGTCTGGTGAAGCCGCCGGCACAACGGGCGGCACGGTTCGTTTGGAGGCGGATAGGATAGCGGTAACAGGCAAAATTGATGCATCGGGCAAGGCGGGCGGCGGCAAGGTGTTTGTGGGCGGTGATTACCTTGGCGGCAAACCAGGCGCCAAAAAATACGCGGACACCCCGATCAAAAATGCCAAGGCGGTGGTGATGACTGACAATGCCAGCATCGATGTGTCGGCAAAGGACACGGGCAACGGCGGCACCGCGATTGTCTGGTCGGATGACTACACCAACTTTGCCGGTACCATTTATGCCATGGGCGGCGCCATGGGCGGCGATGGCGGCTTTGTTGAAACGTCCTCCAAAGACAATTTGCAGTCCAGCGGCCTGGTGGATGCGGCGGCGATGGCACCTGGCTATACAGCGGGAACATGGCTGTTGGATCCCCGCAATCTTACAATCAGCAGCAGCAGCACGACGAATGGTGCTTTTGACAACGGCAGTCCCAACATCTTTACCCCCACCGGCGACAGCGCCACGGTGTTGAACACCACCATCAACAGCGCCCTAGATAATGGCACAACGGTCATCCTGAACACGGGCAGCACGGGTACACAGGCTGGCGACATCACCATCGGCGCTGATATATCGAAAACCAGCGGCGGGGATGCGGGGTTAATTTTGCGCGCCGCCGGGTCGATTCTGAACAGCGGCACAACATCAATCAGCTCTACGTCGGGCAGGCTGCACGTCAAGTTGAACAGCGATTCGGATAATTCTGGTGGTGGGGCGATTGCGCTTAGCAATGTGTCTATCACCACCAATGGCGGCAACCTATCGATGGGGGGTGGTAACCTGGCGAGTCAGCAGGCGATTAATGCCGCCTATAGCCAGGCCGATTACGACAACGCCAGCGTCGCCCTGCTGGACAC
>VEQJ01000019.1 GCA_018883285.1 Alphaproteobacteria bacterium | reverse complement strand
CAGATTATGCAGATTGCCCAGGTGCTGGCGGGCTATAGCCTGGGCGGAGCCGACCTTCTGCGGCGGGCGATGGGGAAAAAGATTAAGGCGGAAATGGCCGCGCAGGAGGAAACTTTTGTTAAGGGCGCGGTGGCCAACAACGTGCCCGCCAGCCAAGCCGCCGATATTTTCCAACTGGTCGCAAAATTCGCCGAATACGGCTTTAACAAACCGCACGCGGTGGCCTATGCGGTGATTGCCTATCAGACCGCCTTTCTTAAGGCCAACTACCCCGCCTATTTCTTCGCAGCACAAATGTCGCTGGACGCGCAGGATACCGATGCGCTGGCCGCCTATGTGCAGGAAATGCGCGATTTCGGCGTGCGCCTGCTGCCCCCCGATGTTAACCGTTCTGGCGGCAATTTCCTGGTGGAAACCACGGCGGAGGGGCAGGCGGTGCGCTATGGCCTGACCGCGCTGAAAGGCCTGGGCGAAAGCGCGGTGGCCAAATTGGTGGCAGAGCGTGAGGCCAATGGCGATTATCGCAGTCTGGCCGATTTTTGCCAACGGCTTAGCGTGGCGGGCGGCACGGGGCGAATTTTGAACAAACGGCTGTTGGAGGCGTTAATCGCCGCGGGTGCCTTTGACAGCCTAACCCCAGGGGCTGAAGCCAATCGGGCAACCCTGTGGCAACAGGCTGAGCCGCTGATGCGATGGGCGGATGGCCTTAAGGCGGGCAGTGCCAGCGGGCAAAATTCGCTGTTCGGCGGGGTGGAAGGCGGCAGCGGGGGAGCAAATGCTGCCGCTCCACCCCCAAACTTGCCGACCAGCCAGCCTTGGAATGCAATGGAAAGCCTGACCCATGAGTTTGAGGCGTTGGGGCTGTACCTATCCGCCCACCCGTTGGACAGTTATCAGGGGCGCATGAACGATGCGGGCATCCCCTGCTACACCGATTTTGTTGCCGACCCGCAGGCGTTTATTACCACCGCCCCACCCGCAACTGGCCAAGACAGAGGGCGGGGTGGCTATCGCCAAAATCGTGATGCCGCCACCGTAACCCTGGCGGGCGTTATCCTGAGCCGTAAGGATCGCAAATCGGCCAAGGGCAATCGGTACAGCTTTATCCAGCTGTCGGATCGCAGCGCGGTGTATGAGGTAACCGCCTTTTCCGACCTGCTTAGTCAACATGGGGAATTGCTGAACCCTGGTCAGCTGGTGCTGTTAAAAATGACCACGCAACAGGGGGATGATGGCGGCCTTCGCCTTACCGCGCAGGATGTTCGCCCGATTGACACCCTGCCTGCCAAGCTGGCCGCCACAACCGTGACCCTGCCCCCCCTGGCCGCAACCACGGTGGGCGGCCTAATCACCCAGCTGCGCGGGGTGGGACGGGGAAAAACGCTGGTCATTGCTACCCTACTGCTGGATGGCTATTGGGTAACGGCGGAGCTAGGCCGTTTTCACCTAACGCAGGAGCAGGCCGACAGCCTGCTGGCCTGGGCGGGTAGCCAGATGCCGCCAGCTGGAACAACCGACAGCGGTGGTGGCGATTTGGCCAGCGCCGCTTAGCGGAAAGGTGGGGGGGGGCAACGGTGGTTAGGCCTCACACCAACAGATTGACCACGGGTTGGCGTTCTTGCTCCGCGGCCGCCAAATCTTCCTGAAGGCGACGATCCCGCCCTGTTTTGCCCCGCAGTCGATCAACCTTTTGCACGGGCTTAACCGGATCAGCGACCAGGCTTTGCTGCGCCCGCCCCGCGACATAGCCCATAAGTGGCCACAGGGTGTTGATATTGGCTTTGGTTGTTGATTCGACCATGGCATTCCAATCCTAATTGACTATACCATTATATGTATAAAAAAAGAATTATAGGAAAACAAGTAAACCAATATTTATATACAATTTTGCTGAAATTTTTATGTTTTAAGTTGTTGTTAAGAAAGCAATGCTAAAGCTAAAAAAATATCAACGGCGTATTAACTCCCATTCATACCAAATATGTAAAATGAATCATGTCATGAAAAATCTTATCGAAATAGCAAAGGATCGTTCAACGGCTGGGCGACAATCCCTGGCGCATGCTGTGGGGGATTTGCATCAACGGCATGAATCCTCTCTAACAGCTCAGGAACGAACCCTTCTTAATGACATTTGTCGGGCATTGGTTGAAGATGCTGAGGAGCGTGTGAGGTTGGCGCTGGCAGAAAAATTGGCTAATGCCAAAAATGCTCCTCGCGATTTGATCGTCAAACTTGCAAATGACAACATTAATGTAGCTCAAGATGTTATCTTATATAATGCACAACTTAAAGACCCAGATCTAATTTTATTGGTCAGAGAAAAATCCCTGGCTCATCGTTTGGCAATTGCAAGGCGGTTTGGCATTGATAGCAACATAAGCCAAGCCTTAGTCGATACAAACGACGTCAATGTGATTCGCACCTTGCTAGAAAATTTATCGGCCAGCATCAATTATCCGACAATCGAGTCCTTGGTTACTAAGTCACGCAACATTGAATCCTGGCATGGCCCCCTGTTATATCGCCCTGAGATTACCCCTAAACTGGCAAAGAAAATGTATGGGTGGGTTTCGGTACACCTACGTGATTACATTTTAGACAATTTTGATATTGATACCAAACAGTTGGATGTTGCTTTACAAGAAACGGTTAGCGATCTGCTCGCAAGTGATCAATGGTTTGAAGATCATGATCCCGCCATCATGCATCTAATCCGCCTTATTGAACGATCGAAGCATAATTTGGGCGAAGTGTTGTGTGAATTGTTGCGCATGGGGAATGTTGGTGGTTTTGAACGGCTATTCAGCAAGCTTATTCATGTGCCCATTGATACGACCAGGCAAATTTTGTTTGGCAAGGCCTTTGATGGGTTTGCCGTTGCCTGTCAGGCCTTGGCGATTACAGAACGCGACTTTATCACCATGAATTACTTGTTAAAAGCAAGCAATGGTGAAAAAACCTCTAAGACAACCCAACGCAACATCGTTCAGCGTTATAATGATATTGACAGAAACTTTGCCCGCCAAATGGTGGTGCAATGGGGTGAGGATCCGATTTACTTAAAATCAATCAAAAAATCTATCAACTTAAGCTTAACGCAGAAACCTAAGAGAGCCAACGGCCGAACATTTGCCGCAATGCATTAAGCGGCAAACCACAAGTAACGGTAAAAACCTTTTAAAGGTAAAGCAGTGGCAAATTGCCAAACACCTAACCCTGGCGGGCTTTATAGCGCGGATTGACCTTATTGATCACATAGACGCGGCCACGGCGGCGGGCAATGCGGCATGCGGCATGACGAAGCTTTACAGACTTAAGGGAATTGACGATTTTCATGGCAAGAAACCTGTATCAAAAAATGAGTTAAGTAAGGTTATTAGAGCCACCGCCCAAACTTGTCAAGCCGCATCCAAAAACAACACCGAAACTGCACCCACCCGTCCTAAAACACCCACAGGGGGCTTGCCAAGGTGGGCAAAGTTGGCTAAGGGTTCTTGGTTTACCATCGTAACACTTAACTATGTCACAGCGGTGCAGTGGTCTTGACCACAAATTCCGGTCCCCATCTGGGTTATTCCGCAAGGATGGCTTGGGGGCAACGCACCGTCAGGCACAACCGGAAGGCAACAAACCTATGAGCAATCTACCAGACTTCAGCATGCGTCAACTTTTCGAAGCGGGCGTACATTTTGGCCACCATGTCCGTCGTTGGAACCCCAAAATGGGCACCTACATTTTTGGTGTGCGCAACAACACCCACATTATTGATCTGCAGCAAACCATCCCCCTGCTTTACCGCGCGCTGGAGGCCATTAAGGATAACGCCGCCCGCGGTGGCCGCCTGTTGATTGTCGGCACCAAGCGTCAGGCCAGCCCCGTTGTTGCCGATTCAGCCAAACGGTGCGGACAATACTATGTCAATCACCGCTGGTTGGGTGGTACGCTGACCAACTGGCAAACCGTATCACGCTCCATCAAATCCCTGCGCGAAACAGAAGACCGTCTGGCCAATCCAGAAGGCTTCACCAAAAAAGAACAGCTGAATTTGGATCGTGCGCGCAACAAATTTGAACTGTCGCTGGGCGGTATCCGCGAAATGGGCGGCGTGCCAGACATGCTGTTCATCATCGATACCAACCGTGAGGCAACCGCCGTTAAGGAGGCCAACAAGCTGGGCATTCCCGTGGTGGCGATTTTGGACAGCAACAGCGATCCCGACGGTATCACCTATCCCATTCCTGGCAATGACGACTCTGGCCGTGCCATCGCCCTTTACGGCGACCTGATTGCCCAGGCCGTGTTGGCTGGGCTGCAGGCAGAATACTCTGTTGTTGAAGCCAAAGAGGGCAAAGAAGGCAAAGAGTCAAAAGCTAAGGGTTCCGCAAAATCGTCGCCCAAAAATACGGCTGATGCGGCCGCCGCCCCAGCCTCTAATGACCAGGCTGCCGCTGCCCCTGTGGAGACAGCTGCTGACGCACCAAGCAGCGATGAAGAACCCCCATCCCAATCCGTGGCCGCCAACGGCTAATATCAAACATTTAGGAGAGAAAATATGACTGTTGTTATCAATGCCGAATCCGTTCGCCAGCTGCGTGAAGCCACCGGCGCCGGTATGATGGATTGCAAAAAAGCCCTTACCGAAACCGGCAACAATTTTGAAGAGGCCACCCTGTGGCTGCGCAAAAAAGGCTTGGCGGCCGCCGCCAAAAAGGCTGACCGTACCGCCGCCGAGGGTCTGATTGGCCTGGCCACCAGTAAGGATGGTCGTGGCGGTCAGGGTGCCCTGGTAGAAATTAACGCCGAAACCGACTTTATTGCTACCAATGAAGAGTTTCAGGGGCTGGTTTCCGCCGCCGCCACCATCGCCGTGACCGCCAAGGGCGATGCCGATGGCATTAAGGCTGGCAAAACCCCAAGTGGCAGCACGGTTGAAGAAGTGCTCACCCATCTGGTTGCCAAAATCGGTGAGAATATGCAGCTGCGCCGCACCACCTATTTCCAAATTAATCCAGGCGTGGTTGTCGGATATATCCATAACGCTGTTGCGCCCGGGCTGGGCAAAATGGGCGTGCTGGTCGTGTTGGAATCAGAAGCCAACCAAGACGAATTGGAAGCTTTGGGCAAACAGTTGGCCATGCATGTGGCCGCCGCCAACCCACAATCCATCAGTCCCGACAGCCTGCCCGCCGAAGTGGTGGAGCGGGAACGTTCAATCCTGCGTGATCAGGCGGCCAGCTCTGGCAAACCCGCCGAAGTAATCGAGAAAATGATTGTCGGCCGTTTGCAGAAATTCTATGAGGAAAGCGTGCTGTTGGAGCAATCCCTGGTGATGGATCCCAGCATTAAGGTTAAGGATCACATCGAAGCCTTTGCCAAGGCCAGCGGTAAATCGGTCAAGGTAGTGGATTTCGTCCGTTTCGTCCTGGGTGAAGGCATTGAACGTGCCACCAACAACTTTGCCGAAGAGGTTGCGGCGCAAATGCGCGCCTAAGCGTTGTTTTGCCATTTCCTAACAACACTTACAGGATAAAGCCACCATGCCTCAGCCAGCTGCCACAGCGCCACAACCCATCGCTTCGCCAAAGAATGCCGTTGCGGTTAAGGATGTATCAGAGCTGCCCTATAAACGGGTTCTGATTAAGCTGTCGGGTGAGGCGTTGCTGGGCAACCAGGACTATGGCATTGACGTGGCGATGATGGAGCATCTGGCGCGCCAGATAACCTCCGTCAGCCAATTGGGGGTGCAGGTTTGTTTGGTGGTTGGCGGCGGCAACATCTTTCGGTGTGTGTCGGGTGCCGATATGGGGATTGAGCGGGCGACGGGCGACTATATGGGCATGCTGGCGACCATCATTAATGCGTTAGCCATGCAGTCCATGTTGGAAAAGCACGGCATCCAAACCCGTGTTCTGTCGGCGATTCCGATGCTGACGGTGTCAGAGCCCTATATCCGCCGCCGTGCGGTTCGCCATATGGAAAAGGGGCGCGTGGTCATTTTTGCGGCGGGTACGGGCAACCCGTTCTTCACCACCGACACCGCCGCCGCCCTGCGCGCCTCAGAAATGGGCTGCAACGCCCTAATCAAAGCCACTAAGGTTGATGGCGTTTATTCGGCTGACCCCGTCAAACACCCCAATGCGGTGCGCTATGAAAAACTGTTGTTTAAGCAGGTGTTGGCCAACGACCTTAAGGTGATGGATGCCCCCGCCATCGCCCTGGCGCGGGAAAACAACATTCCGATTTTGGTGTGCTCTATCTTCACGGATGGCATGTTGGCCGAAGTGCTGCAAGGGCGCGGCCATTACACCCTGATTCACAACTAATCCCCCATCATCCAAAACACTCATGAACCAAGGTACCCAACGATGCTAGCTGAAATCCATGAAGACCTAAAAAAAAGAATGAACGCGGGCTTGGACTCCCTGCGTAAGGAATACACGGGGCTGCGAACCGGTCGTGCCAACCCCGCCCTGCTGGAACATGTTAAGGTCGATGCCTATGGCAGCCTGATGCCAATCAGCCAGGTTGGCACCGTCAGCGTGCCCGAAGCCCGCCTGTTAACCGTGCAGGTGTGGGACAAGGGCATGGTGAAGCTGGTGGAAAAAGCCATTCGCGATGCCAATTTGGGCGTCAACCCCGTCGCCGATGCTCAGATCGTGCGCGTCATGTTGCCAGAGATGACCAGTGAACGTCGCGCCGAGCTGGTTAAGGTTGCCGCCAAATACGCTGAGGGGGCACGGGTGGCGATTCGCAACGTCCGCCGCGATGGGATGGAACAAGTCAAAAAGCATCAAAAGGCTAAGGAAATCTCAGAGGATGAAGAGCGCAAAGCTGGCGAAGACATCCAAAAGCTGACCGATGAGATGATTAAAAAGATTGATGAAATTCTTAGCGACAAAGAAAAAGAAATCCTGCACGTTTAGCTGTCTGCCACCACCACTACCCCAACCACCCCCCCCCTTTAGGCTTTGCGGTGTCCATCAATTCTGCCCCCATTCCTCAGCATGTGGCCATTATCATGGATGGCAATGGCCGCTGGGCAAAAAAACGGGGGCTGCCCCGCACGGCAGGCCACCGTCAGGGGGTGGAGGCGGTTCGCCGCACCGTCAAGGCCGCCATGGCTCAGGGGGTGCGCTGTGTCACCCTATTCGGCTTTTCTTCAGAAAACTGGTCGCGCCCCCAGATGGAGGTGGCCTTTTTGGTCAGCATGCTGCGGCGCTATCTGCGGGCTGAGGCGGCGGAGCTGCATGCCCAGGGGGTACGGCTGCGCATTATTGGAGAGCGTGAACGCTTTCCCCATGACATTGTGCAGTTGATGAACGCTGTTGAGGCACAAACCGCGGACAATGACCGCCTGCACCTAACCCTGGCGCTGTCCTATGGCGGGCGGCAGGATATCGTGCAGTCCTTTAAGCAGATGATCTGCCTGGTGCAGCGGGGGGAGCTGAAGCTGGATGACATCGACACCACCAGTTTTGGCCGCTTCCTCAGCACGGGCGACCTGCCCGATCCCGATCTGATTATCCGCACCAGCGGCGAAATTCGCGTCAGCAACTTTTTGTTGTGGCAGATGGCCTATGCCGAAATGGTGTTTATGGACGTGCTGTGGCCTGATTTTGACGAGGCGGAGTTGGCAAGCGCCCTGACCCACTATAGCCAGCGGGATCGGCGCTTTGGCGCCGTGGTGGGATGAGCGGTTCTGCCGTGACGCCCCCCATATCATCACCTGGCGGCGCCAGGTTTTGTGATTTACGGCTGCGGTTTTTATCATCCCTGGTGCTGATTGCCGCCGTGGTTGGCCTGTTGTGGCTGGGGCATCTTTGGCTGCTGGCCGCCCATGTGCTGGTGGTATTTCCGTTAATGATTTGGGAGGCGGTTAGCCTGATTCGTCGATGGTGGCCTGACCGCCGCCTGGGGCAACGGCTGGCGATGGTCACGGCGGTAACGGCGGTATTGGGCAGCTACATGGCCGCCATAGCCTGGTTGTTGACCCCCTATGCTACAGAATCCGATTCTGGCCTCGCGCTGTATCTGTACACCCTGCTGTTAATTATCCTGAACGACGTTGGTTGTTATATAGGCGGGCGGCTTATTGGTGGGCGAAAGCTGGCTCCATCCATCAGCCCAGGCAAAACCATCAGCGGATCGCTGTGCGGCATTGCAACGGTGTTAATCGTGTTCTTTTTGACTGAGGAAAAGGATATATCAATCTGGATCAAGATTCTTTTTAACCAACCCATCCTGTTTTGGCTGTGTTTTTTTCTGGTTTTTGCCCTGGTATTGTTGGTGCAAGCGGGCGACCTGTTGGAATCTTATTTCAAGCGTTTGTGCAACAGCAAAGACAGCGGCCATCTGATTCCTGGTCATGGCGGGGTGTTGGATCGCCTGGATAGCCAATTGTTGGTCATGCCCGCCATCGCCCTGATGCAATACAATGGCCTGATTCTTGATCTAACAATTGAACTGTTTCTGGCTGGGGGATCGCCATGACCACCCCCCTCACCCTATCGATTTTTGGCGCCAGTGGCAGCGTGGGACGCAAGGCGGTGCAGGTTGCCTTGGCCGATCCCGATCGCTTCCGGGTGCAGGTGTTGACCGCTGGCCGTGACGTTGCCGCGCTGGTAGCCCTGGGGCAACGGTTGGGGGCGGCGCATCTGGTGGTGGCGGACGACAACGCCTATCAAGATTTGCAAGACGCGGTGGCGGCGGCTGGACTATCCTGCACCGTGGCGGCGGGGGCAAGCGCGATGGTGGAGGCTGCCGCCATACCCGTTGATTATGCCGTGTCGGCGATTGTTGGCTTGGCGGGGCTGGCCACCACCCTGGAACTGGCGGCCAATGCCCGCGTGCTGGCCATCGCCAATAAGGAGAGCATCGTGTGTGGCTGGCCATTGTTGCGGGCGATGACGGCGGCGCACAACACCGCGATTATCCCCCTGGATTCCGAGCATAACAGCCTGTTTCAGCTTATTAATCCCCTGCCCCGTTCATGCTGGTCATCCGTCACAATTACCGCATCGGGGGGGCCCTTTCGCGGTTGGAATCGGCAACAGCTGGCCACGGTTACGCCGCAACAGGCCCTCAACCACCCCGTCTGGAAAATGGGCGGAAAAATCAGCATTGATTCGGCAACCCTGGCCAACAAGGGGTTAGAGGTGATGGAGGCGGCCTGCCTGTTTGACCTGACCGCGGATCAAATTGAGGTGCTGGTGCATCCGCAGGCGCAGGTGCACGCCATGATACAGCTAAAGAATGGCAGCCGCCTAACCCTGGCCAGCCCGCCTGACATGCTCTACCCCCTGCAACACGCCCTGTACTGGCCGCAAGTTTTTGACGCCCCCGCCCACCAACGGGATTGGTCATGGCCAGCGTTGCAGTTCGAAGCGGTCGACACCACCGCCTTTCCTGCCCTGCCCCTGGCCTATCAAGCCTTGCAGGCTGGCCACAGCGCCATGATGACCTACAACATCGCCAATGAAGTGGCGGTTGAGGCCTTTTTGGCAAAGAAGATAGATTTTCTAGGCATCAGCGCCCTGATTGATCGCGCGCTAACCGATTTTCCCCTTGTAAGCCTGACCAGTTTCGCCGATATTCAGGATTATGATTGGCAACTTCGTCGACGGTTGGCGGATGACGGTTTGCCCACCCCCCGTGCCGTAAACGCACAGCTTACAGGATGACCTTAATGGATTTTATGTCGATTTTCCATGTGATTCAGCAATATTTTCTGCCCTTTATCGGCATCATTACGCTGTTGGTGTTTGTGCATGAGGCTGGTCATTTCCTGGCGGCGCGCTGGTGCGGGGTGCGGGTAGAGGTCTTTTCGATTGGCTTTGGGCCCGAATTGTTTGGCTGGAACGATCGCCATCAAACCCGCTGGAAATTCTCCCTGCTGCCCCTGGGTGGCTATGTCAAAATGTATGGCGACAGCACCGCGGCCAGCACGCCCGACAGTGACAATATTAACAAAATGTCGCCTGAGGAGCGGGCGGTTAGCTTTCACGGCAAAAACTTGCGGCAAAAGGCCTTGATTGTTGTTGCGGGGCCCGCCGCCAATTTTCTGTTCGCCTGGGTGCTGCTGACCCTGATGTTTGTCTTTATCGGCCAAACCATCACCAAACCCATCATCAGTGAGGTGGTGGCGGGTTCCGCCGCTGAACAGGCTGGTTTCCAGGTCGGCGATGAAATTTTGTCGGTCAATGGCCGCCGTTTGTTGCGATTTCAGGATTTGCAGCGGTCGGTGCAGATTGGACTTGGTGAGCCACTAGCGATTGAATATCGCCGCGGCGACCAAGTGCTGAATCAAACCGTTAATCCCGTGGTTAAGGAAATTACCGATCGTTTTGGCGCCAAACAATATATCGGCATGCTAGGCGTGAAGGCCAACGGGGTTGAGGTTGTGCCCGTCGCCCCGCTTGACGCCGCTCCCCAGGCAGTGGTGGAGATCTATGATTTGTCGGTTGGCACCCTAAAGGCGATTGGCCAGATTATTCGCGGCGCGCGCTCTGCCGAGGATTTGGGGGGGCCCTTACGCATCGCCCAAATGTCGGGCGACTATGCCGCGGTCAACCTGGATCAAATGCTGTATTTCCTGGTGCTGCTGTCCTGCAACCTGGGGCTTATCAACCTGCTGCCCCTGCCCGCGCTGGATGGCGGCCATTTGTTTTTCTATATCATCGAGGGGTTGCGGGGACGCCCGTTGGCGCTGAAAATCCAAGAATACAGCATGATGGTGGGTGTCGCCCTGGTGGCCAGTTTGATGGTTTTCGTGACCTATAACGACATTCGGTCATTAAAGCTGCTTGATTTCATCGGGCTGTAGGCTTTAGTCTGCTTGGCATGAAAACCATCTTTTCCCCCTGCTTTGCCCCGCTGTTGGTTTTGCTGTTGGCAAC
>VEQJ01000244.1 GCA_018883285.1 Alphaproteobacteria bacterium | reverse complement strand
TTGAAACCCCAAAAAGCCGCGCAATCCTGCGCTGAGAAAGCCCGCTAAGATAAAGCCACACCGCCAGCGCCAAGACGGCTTGACTTCGCCCACGACGCGGCTTGTCAATGAAATTATAGCCGTATTCCTTGCACTTATAGCGCTGCTGCCCCTGCATCAGCCCGTTCTTTACACTTCGTTCGCCGCTACATCGATAACATACCACCATCCCAGCCTCCCTTGGTTAAATCCCAAGACTTCTACTCCTCTATCTCTCGTTTGTCTATGATTGGTTAATAATCTTTAATCCTGTGGTGGGGCGATGCGGCCATAGCGGCAGAAAGTCAGGGTTAGCCCCTGATCCATTTGGATTTCTTGCCATTGCCGTTGCCATTGATCGCTGGGCAGGGGGGGGAAGAATCTGTCGCCCGCAATGTCGGCCTCAATATGGGTTAAATGCACGGTTTGCGCCATCGGCAGGGTTTGTTCATACAGCTGTTGCCCGCCGATAACGAACAGGGTTTCATCATCCCCCACCGCCGCCAGTGCGCTGGCCAAATCGTGAAAACACTCCGCCCGATCATCCCGCCAATCCCGCTGATGGGTCAGCACCAGGTTGCGGCGGCCGGGTAGGGGTTTGCCAAGTTGGCGCAGCACGCTGTCATAGGTGGTGCGCCCCATCAACACTGGGTGCCCCAAGGTCACCTGTTTAAAATGCTTAAGGTCGGTCGGCAAATGCCACGGCATCGCGCCGTTCAGGCCGATAACCTGCCCGCTGCCTGCCGCCGCTGCGATGAGTTCTATATTGGCCATGATCAAGCTTTATTCCAGAAACAGCTTGCGAGCAATTGCCATCACATCCTCCGCCGCCGCGGTGCCCGGATAACGGGTCAGCAGCGGGGTTTGCGCCCGTATCGCCTCAGCCACCTTTTTGTCATGACGCACAATGCCCAACAGCGGGGGAACCCGCCGCAAAAAGTTGGTACAGGCGCGCGCCAACGTGTCATAGGTCTTTTGCCCCTCAGCCACCGTGGCCGCCTGATTCACCACCACTTTAAGGTCGGCGTTGGGATCCTGCTGATAGGTCAGTTTGATAAAGGCATAGGCATCGGTCAGGGCGGTGGGATCGGCGGTCGTCACCACAATGCAAGATTGACAGGATTGGGTCAGCATCTTAACGGTGCGATCCACCCCCGCGCCCAGGTCAATTAGCACGAAACGATAGTGGGGGGCAATGGTGGCCAGTTCAGAAATCAAACCAAACAATTTGGTTGGCGGCAAATTGGCCAAATTGCCTGCCCCGCTGCGCCCCGCGATGACCGAAAACAGGGCGTTGCTGGGTTGCATGACGGCATCGGCCAGCTTGCATTGGTTCGACAACACCTCAGCCAAATCATGGCTGGGCATCAGCCCCAGTTGGATATCAACATTGGCCAACCCCAAATCGCCATCAAACACCAACACGCCGCCATCCCGATTGGCGGTTTGAATGGATTTTTGCAATATTTGCGCCAGCGATTGTGCCAGGGTAACCGACAGCCAGGTTTTGCCAACCCCGCCCTTGCCTGAGGCAATAGCAATGCTGGGCGCCAGTTTCGGCGGCACAAGGGATAGGGCGGGGGCTTCAAGGGTCATGATTCCTCTTTACCACGAAAATCATGAGTGTTGGGTTAAGGTGATGCATCGGCGACGCTAAAATTGGATAAATGGGGCGCATTTGGCATCAACACAAGCGCAATACTGGTGAGAATAGCACCTACCAAAAAATAAGGACGGCGGCGACCAAGTTTTGTCCAGGTTCGGTCGCTCATATAGCCCACAATGGGTTGAATAAGCATTCCGGTAATTGGAGCAACCAACCAAAACCAACTGATATGATGTACATCCGCACCAAAAGTCATCAATATGCGTGATGCATTTCCGTTTTGTAGGGCAAATCCAAACTGAATTCCAAGAAAACCGAAACTCATGTTCATAATCTCGAAAAAGCTAAGTTTGCGTTTCATAAAATATTAGAGTTTGATATTTAAAAGTTTGAAGATTTGAGAGTTTTAAGATATTTATCTCGTCGTTCCACGAATTATTAAATTTGTTTTTATAATTTTATTGGTGTATTGTCCTCGCGTAACACCATTTATCTTGTCAATCAATAGCTTAGCAGCATGTCTACCCATTTCGTACCCATGTTGTTCAACCGTACTTAACATCGGATCGCAAGCTTTGGCAAGCTCGCCATCCGAAAAGCCCATTATCGAAACATCATCAGGAATGCGTAGTTTAGCAAGTTTACAGGCATAGAGAATTCCGGCAGCACAATGGTCGTTTGTCGAGAAAAAACCATCCGGGCGATTAGGTCTGTCGAGCATTTCTGGTGTAATAATAATAGCTTCTTCCCTTGTGTCACATACCCTGATAAGCGCCTCGTCAATTGGCAAGCCATATTTACGCAGCGCATCTAAATAACCATTTTTGCGGTTCTTCGAAATTTCAAGATGCAGCGGCGAACTG
>VEQJ01000243.1 GCA_018883285.1 Alphaproteobacteria bacterium | reverse complement strand
GGGATCTCCGTCCTTGTCCTGAAAAAAAATTGTTCCATTTGGTTTTAGCCACACCGCCCACAAGGTCAACATTATTGATTGGGATAATCGGTTGGCCAATTCAGGATTAAAATAAAAGATTTCCTGGCGTTGGCCAGCCTAAAATGATGTTTTGGCTTGGGTTATTTTCGCACATGCGAAGGCTAAAGCGGTGTGGCCAGGCAAGAAATCGATTGCAGCCCTGCCCCCCCGCGTTGGGTGCAGGCTTTGCGAAGGGCTGTATCACGGCGGGCAGCGTTAACAAAACCGCTAGCCAAAAACCGTTGCAACCCTTAATCTTCGGGGTGTAAGTTTTCGAATACATGCTGCTTTAGGGTGAAATGGTGGGATGAAACACTGGATTATCGGTTGCCTGCTGCTGACCTTAACCGCGTGCGCTGAGGGGCAGTTGGGGGCGCAGCTTTCCAAGCGTCTGTATGGCAGCACGGAGGGGAGCAAGCCGCATTATAAGGTTGGCGAACCCTATACCATCAACGGTGTGACCTATTACCCTGAGGAAAATTTTGACTACAGCGCCAACGGCATGGCCTCTTGGTACGGCAAGGCCTTTCATGGGCGCACAACCGCCAATGGCGAAGTCTTTGACCGCGAACAGCTGACGGCGGCGCACCCCACCCTGCAGCTGCCCAGCATTGCCCGCATTACCAATTTGGAAAACAATCGATCGGTGGTGGTGCGGATTAACGATCGTGGCCCCTTTCGCAAAAATCGCCTGATTGATTTGTCGGAACGCACCGCCGATGTGTTGGGCTTTCGGGAAAAGGGTGAGGCCTATGTCAACGTCACCATCCTAAGCGAGCCAAGCATGGAGCTTAAGAACGCCCTGCTTAACAACGGCAAGCAAGATCCCAACGCCATTGATGCCCCGTCGCAGCGGGTGGACAATGTGCGCACCAGCGGCATTAAGGCGGCCGCACTGGATAGTAAGGATTTGGCCAAGGGGGTTGACCCTGATAACCCACCGCCACTGGATATTTCTGTTGACAATAGTCAAGGTGGCGAGAGCGGTAAGAGCCGACCCGCCCTGTTGGCGCCGCTGCCCCCCCCGTCCAGCCTGATCCCGCTGAATCCCGCCAGCGCCAAGTCCAAAAATGTCGCAACCGCCAGCAAGGCCAATAAGCCTGCGACCACGGCGGTCGGCAAAAACGCTGCGGTGGCCAGCCCGAAATCGGCCAGCCCGACTCTGGCCGCCAAGGGCGCTACCACCGCCGCCGCGGTTGGCCAAAAAACAGGCTTTGTCCAGGTGGGCAGCTTTAAGAGCGCCAGCGTCGCCGCCCGCGTTTCCGACAGTGTAAAGGCCGCCGCCCCCGCCAGCGCAAAAGTACAGGTGCGCACCGTCGCGGGATCCTCTAAAGTTCAAGTTGGCCCCCTTAAGCCAACCCAATTGGCAGAGCTGTTGACGAAGGTTAAGGCTTTGGGGTTTAAACAAGCAACCGTGGTTTATGTAGAATGACACCGACCAAAAAACTTTTCCTTTCAGCCCTGCTGACGCTCGGCCTGACCCTTTTTCTGGCCTGGCCAAGCAACCGTGCGCAGGCGGCTACCATCGAAACCCGCGCGCAGCAGGCGGTGTTGATCGATCTGTCCACCAACACCGTGCTGTTGGAAAAAAACGCCGACCAAGCCATGTACCCATCATCGATGAGTAAGCTGATGACCGCCTATGTCGCCTTTA
This sequence comes from Alphaproteobacteria bacterium, assembly GCA_018883285.1. Classification (GTDB taxonomy): domain Bacteria; phylum Pseudomonadota; class Alphaproteobacteria; order CAISOG01; family CAISOG01; genus CAISOG01. The sequence continues at coordinate 775 of VEQJ01000243.1, read as the reverse complement.
ACCGCCTGAAGGAGGGGGGGCTGCAGTGGGAGGATAAGCTGACGGTTAGTGAGCGGGCTTGGCGTACCGGCGGATCGAAAATGTTTGTTGGCCTGAATGAACAAATAAGTGTGCGCGACCTGTTGCAGGGTATCATCACCCAATCGGGCAATGATGCCTGTATCACCCTGGCTGAGGGGATTGCCGGGAGTGAGGAGGGGTATGTCGCCCTGATGAATGAGGCCGCCGGCGATATTGGCCTGCGCCATAGTCATTTCAACAACACCACCGGTTTGCCCGATCCACGCCATTACACCACCGCCCGCGACCTTTCGATCATCGCCAGCCGCATTCTTAAGGATTTTCCCGATTTCTATCCGATGTACAGCGTGCGCAGCTTTACCTACAACAACATCACCCAACCGAACCGCAACCCGCTGTTGGGCAATTTTGCGGGTGCGGACGGCCTGAAAACTGGCCATACCGACGCGGCGGGCTATGGGCTGGTGGGATCAGCGATCCGCGATGGCCGCCGCCTGCTGATGGTGGTCAACGGCCTGCCCAGCATGACAGCGCGGGCAGAGGATTCTGCCCGCCTGTTGGATTGGGGCTTTCGTGAGTTTGCCAGCACCGCCGTGGTCAAAAAGGATGCGGTGGTGACAGAGGCGGATGTCTGGTTGGGCAATCCCGCACGGGTCAAATTGGTGGCGGGCGCCGATTTGGTGCTGACCATTCCGCGCGCGCAGGCACGATCGCTTAAGGCCAAGGCGGTGTTCAATTCCCCGATTGCCAATGG
>VEQJ01000242.1 GCA_018883285.1 Alphaproteobacteria bacterium | reverse complement strand
CGATCCAGGGTACGACGCAGTTTCAGCACCACCGATGCACTGGGCGCCTGGGTTTCACGGCTAAACAATTCCCGCTGAGGCAGAACCAGATGCACCCGCGCCGCCGCCACACTGTCCATCGCACGAATGCTGCGTGCCAACTCCCCCTCCAGGGCGCGCACATGCTTAACATTTAGGATAAAGGATGAGGCGCCAAACCCCTCCCCCTTATCAAAAATTTCGTAACCCACACTGCCGCCGCCTGGAATCCCATCCGCGGCCAGCTTAAGCCGCAACCCACCAACCTTGGATTCGGCCACATAAATCTGCTTGCCATCCGCCCGCAATTGATAGGGAATTTTTTGCTGTTCCAATTCGGCAACAATTTTGGCGGAATCCTGCGTTTCCAGATCCGCGTACAACAGTTGCATGTTGGGATTGCTCATCCGCGCCATGACGTACAGAAAAAATCCCAGCAGCAGCACCGCAATACCGAACACAATCGATAAGCGGGCGGGGCCGATAGTTTTTAAGGTGTCAACAAAGCTTGCCATGATCGCCATTGCAGGATGAACATGCTTTCAGGCTAGGCCACCTTTCTAAAGAAATGGTAAAGACTGGGCAAAATTTGCCTAGTTCCCAGATTATAGCAATCACAACGCCGCATTGTTCAATCTATGCGTGCTTTTTCAGCTGTAACTCCCCTTCAGCCTCCTTTTTTGCTCCTTGGTGGCTTGCAGCCCGCTTAGGCCATAGCGGTCAAAGGCACGTTGCCAACTCGACAATTCATCCAGTGAGATATTGTAGCGCTGACAGGCCTCCTCAATCGTTAGGCGCCCCGTGACAATCTGGGCAATGACCGCCGCCTTACGCTTGGTAATCCATCGTCCGTGAAAATTGTTAGGCAGGCTTACATCTGCCAGCTGTTGCAGGCTGAATTCCATCGCTTGACGCAAATCCGCGGCCGATTCCCGCTTTGGGCGGCCAGACACAGCCTTAGAGCCTTCATGCGGCCGTGGGGATGTTTTGCGCGCTGTTGCAACCACCTCCCCCAACGCTGTGTCATTGCTTGATTGTTGTTGTGGAAACCAACTTGCCATCAGACCCTCTTATCATTTTTTATAGGGAACAATCCCACGGTACCTTGCTTAACCAGCAAGTTTATATTTATAGATTAGTTTGCTTGATTTAATTTTTTACTAAAAAGGGAATTATGGTGAGACCAGCAAGAGATGCCATCGCTTAACCGCTGGTCAATTGGCTCCATCACGCTATTCGCCGACTGTCACAGTTTTGCGCTGTAAATCCTGGTACAATTCGTTATAAGATAAGGTCTCTAACAGACTCTCAGGTTCCATATGCGTCTGAAATCCTATCAAGCCGCCACCATGAAAGAAGCGCTGGCACTGGTGCGCGAAGAACTGGGGGAGGAGGCGATTATCCTGTCCTCTGCCCGTGGCGATGGCGGCTTTGGCATTAAGGTAACGGCGGCGGTTGATACGCCAGAGCCCGCCGTGGTTGACTCTGCTCCCATGGATAACACCGACCTGGAATCGCCCGCCAACCGCCCCGATATTATCCGATTGCTGGCAGAGGTCTTGACCAGCCATGGGGTTGACGAATCCCTGACCCAGCGCTTGCTGCGCACCGTAGCCAGCCTGCCGGTACGAAGCCCGCTGCAGGGGTTGGCCGCCGCCCTGGATGCCCAATTTGGCTTTAACCCCGTGCGTTTGGATCGCCTGCACAAACCCATTATGCTGGTGGGCCCGCCAGGGGTTGGCAAAACCGCCACCCTGGCCAAACTGTCTGCCCAGGCGGTGTTGGCGGGGTTAGAGCCGTTGGTGGCCACCGCCGACCTGATGCGGGCGGCCGCGGTTAGCCAGCTGGAAACCTATACCAACGCGCTACAGCTGCCCCTTAGCGTGGTGGCCAATCACCAAGAGATGCTAAAGCTTCTTGAACAGGCCAAGCCGCAGCAGCTGGTCTTGCTGGATAGTGGCGGCATCAACCCCTGGATGGATGATGAAATGGCACAGCTGCAACAGCTGGTAGGGACGGATATGGTGTTTGAGCCGGTGTTGGTGTTGGCCGCGGGCGGGGACACCCTGGAAATGGCCGAAGCCGCCGAACATTTCCGCGCCCATTTGCCCATAAGCCGCCTGGTCATCACCAAATTGGATCTGGCACGCCGCCTGGGTGGGGTACTCAGCGCCGCCATGGCGGGCAAATTGTATTTGGCGGATGCATCGATGAGCCCGCAGGTGGCCGACGGTGTGAACGCCATGACCCCACTGGCGCTGGCCAGACTGCTGTTGGGATTTTCCAGGTCCTCAAACGTGGGCAACTCTCCGAACAAACCGGTAGCGGTTAGTCCCACCACAAGGAAAATGAAGAGCAAGGGTGTCAGTTCAATCAGCGGCAACAGACGGATGTACTTTTTATTTGAATCAACGGTTTTAGGTGACATGATCGTGAGCAGTCAAATTTAGTTGATTTCCGCGTAGCTGCTGAG
>VEQJ01000241.1 GCA_018883285.1 Alphaproteobacteria bacterium | reverse complement strand
CCCTGAAACAGCTGCATCAACAGGCTGGACAGGCTGGCCTGTTGCGCCTGGGCGCCCGACGCCTCCCGCCGTACCCGCCGCCCGATCCATCGAATCGGCAAAATGGCGACAGGCAGGGCCACAAAGGCGATGCAGGCCAACTGCCAATCCTGCCACACCATAACCGTCAGCAGGGCAATCAAGGTCAAACTGTCTTTACCAATCGCGGTCACGGCATTGGAAACGGCGTAGCGCAACTGGTTAATATCCTGGGTCACATGGCTGATCAGCACGCCCGTGGGCTTGCGCTGGAAATAGGCCAAATCCGACTGCAACAAATGGCTACCCACCTGTTGTTGCAACCGCGCCACAATCCGCAGCCCCACCCCCGTCATCAGCACGGTTTCGCCATAGCTGGCCACGCCCTTAGCGACAAAGGTCAACAACACCATTGCTGCAATCCCCATCAAGCTGTCCGGGCTTTTGTTAACAAAAACCTGATCCAACACGGGCTCCATCAATTTGGCCAAGGCCGCGGTAGATCCCGCCGCAATCGCCATGCACAGCACCGCCGCTGCCAACGCCCGCTTTTCCTGGTGAACATAACCGCGCAGCAAGCGCCGCCACAGCTTTGGGCGGCTTGAATGGGGGGCATTGTCGTGAAGGGGGGTGGTCATGGGCGTGCTCATCAATATCGGCCACCCTTTTTAGCCCAATTGTTTGGCAGATAGCAAATGGCGCCCTGCCCCACTGAAAAAATTCCCTATTCCGCCTTTCCCCATTTCGTCCCGCCCCATTTCGTCTCGCCCCAGGCCGCCCCCTTGAAATCATCAAAATTCTTCCTATTTGTTGAAAACTATGGTACCGTGCAACTATGACGATACATCCCCTCTCCCCCGTGGCTAAACGGCCATCCCTGCCCATTGCCTTTGCTGGTGGCAAGGCCAGGGCGCAGGCATCCGCCATCCATCTGCCCACCCTGCCCGATGCGCAGGATGGGTTGAGCCGCTACATGACCGACATCCGATCGTTCCCCATGTTGACGTTGGAGCAGGAGCAGGATTTGGCCAACCGTTGGATAAAATTTGCCGATGTGCAGGCCGCTCATCAACTGGTGACCAGCCATTTGCGGCTGGTGGTCAAAATCGCCGTTGGCTATCGTGGTTATGGCCTGCCGACAGGCGATTTAATTGCTGAGGGCAATATCGGATTAATGCAGGCGGTGAAGCGGTTTGACCCGTCTAAGGGATTCCGCCTGGCCACCTATGCCAGCTGGTGGATTAAGGCATCGATTCAGGAATATGTGTTGCGCAGCTGGTCACTGGTTAAAATCGGCACCACCGCGGGTCAGAAAAAATTGTTCTTTAACTTGCGCAAGTTAAAGGCGCAGCTGTCGCATGCGGGCAGTCATGATTTAAACCCTGAATCCGTGCAGCAAATTGCCAATCAGCTTAAGGTTACCCCTACCGAGGTGTTGGAGATGGATCGGCGGATGGCTGGCCACGACCTGTCCCTAAACACCCCGATCGGCGGTGATGACAGTGGCAACGTCACCGAATGGCAAGACACCTTGGAACAGGCGGTGGCGGGGCATGAGGTTTTTGAACAGCAGGATGAATTGGATCACCGTCAACAGCTGTTGCGGCAAGCGCTGGCACAGCTAAACGATCGGGAAAAAGCCATCTATCAACAGCGTCGCCTGCGCGATCCCGCCCGCACGTTGGAGGAGTTGAGCCAGGTTTACAACATCTCACGCGAACGGGTGCGGCAGATTGAAACCGCCGCCCATAATAAGGTGATGAAATTCCTAGCGCCGCATTTGGCTGATTATGCGGCGGAAGATGGCTTGCCGACTACAGCCGCCGCCGCTTAACACCTCTCTGCCCTCGCTTGCCCAGCCCGCACGTTTAGGACGACGGTGGTGACCGCCGATCAATCAATCCATTCAACAGAACTGGCCCCAAAAAGGTGGTGATCAGCACCACCACCACCAGGGCGGCATGGGTTTGAGTGTTTAACACCGCACTGGCTAGCCCCATGCTGGCGAAAATCAATCCCAACTCCCCGCGCGGCACCATGCCCGACCCCACCAGCAGCTTATGCCGCAATCTTCCCCCCGCGCCCACGCCCGCGGCCAGCTTGCCCACCACCGCCGCCACCGTCAGCAACCCGACCAGGGTCATCATCGCCTTGTCCTGCCACAGCGCACCCAACTGCACCTGCGCCCCTACCAGGATAAAAAAGATCGGCAGGAAAAAGTCGGTTACCGGCTTAATTTGTTTTTCCAACGGATGCCGCTGATCCGATTCGGCCAAAACCAGGCCGGCGGCAAAGGCACCAATTAAGGCAGCCAGGCCAAAAATCTCGGCGGCATAGGCCAACCCAAAGGCAAAGAGTAAAGCAGCAGTCAGCAGCACCCCGCGGCTGCGCAGAAAACCAATAACGCGGCCAAAATGGGGGGCGGCCAGCTTGCCAATAATCAGCGCGCCTATCAGAAAAACCAGGGCTTTGCCGACAATCATTC
>VEQJ01000018.1 GCA_018883285.1 Alphaproteobacteria bacterium | reverse complement strand
GGGAGGGATTATTCCTCTGGTTTGTTACTTTTTGGATCGTTATGACAAAGACCGTCGGTTTACGGTTGGCTATCATGTAACAGCTACCCGCGCAGTTAAGGCGGAGCCTGGCAATTGAAAATTCTTTGTGTTTTCGGCCAGCATAATTACGGCAATCCCGCCCGCGGCCAAAGCTATGAGTACAGCAATTTCCTGCCAGCCTTGCGGCAATTGGGGCATGAGGTAGAGTTTTTTGAGTCTTTTGGTCGCGCTGGTCACACCGATTTTGCGCAGCTCAATCGCGCCTTGTTGGAAACAGTTGATCGCCTCCAACCCGACTTGGTGTTTTGCGTGCTGATGGGCTATGAAATTTGGCGGGAAACCCTGGCGATTATTCGTGACGCTGGCATCCGCCTGCTGCATTGGGGCACCGATGACTCCTGGAAATACGGGCAGTTTTCGCGCTTTTTGGTGCCTGCCTTTGACCGCTGGGTCACGACATCCCATGACGCCTGGCAGAGGGCAGAGCGGGAGGGGCATGGCAATTTTATCCTGTCCCAATGGGCGGCAGACGCGACCAATCTGGCTGAGCCGCTGCCCGCCAAAGACTGCCGCTACCCCGTTAGTTTTATCGGGTCGGCCTATGGCAACCGTCGGCAATGGGTGGACAGGCTGAACCGCCAGGGGGTAGAGGTGGCATGCTTTGGACATGGTTGGCCAGGCGGAGCAATCGCGGCAGACGCCATCCCGCGCATTATACGAGAATCGGTGGTCAGCCTGAACTTCGGGGATTCTGGGCTGCAGTTTCGTGGCCTGCACCCCTATCGCAGTCGGCAGATTAAGGCGCGGGTGTTTGAGGTTCCTGGCGCGGGCGGATGCCTGCTTACCCAGTCAGCCGATTATCTGGAGGAGTACTACCGCCCTGACCAAGAGATAGCGGTTTTTCATGACCAAACCGACCTGATCGCGACCCTGCAAAACCTGTTAGCCAATGGAGTACAACGGGACGCTATAGCATGGGCTGGCTATCAGCGTACCAGGGATGAGCATACCTACTCCGCTCGCTTTGAGCAGATTTTGGCAGAGTTGCCAACGATCCAACCGCGCCGCCCGATTGACTTCGCAAGCTTTGACTTGGTGGCGCAGCGGCATCGGATTGGCCAACTGGCGCATCTGCTGCGCGCACTGTATGTCGCGCCATTCTGTTTGCTGTGGGGAAAACGTCGGGGTAGGCGCGCCGCCCGCCGGCTGTTTTTTGAATGTTATTGGCGACTGGCTGGCCAACACACCTACAGCGTGGCAGGATGGCCAGGCCGCCTATTTTATCATGAGAGTTAAAAAATGGGCACAACCAAAAAAGAAATGCTTCCAAACGACCATAAACAGCCATTAGTCAGTGTTATTATGTCGTTTTATAATGCCAAGGATACTTTGGCGACCAGCCTGACTTCTATACTCTGGCAGACTTACAAAAATTGGGAGCTGATTCTGATGGATGATGGATCCAATGACGATACGGCAATGGTTTTAAGCGCTTTTCAGGATCCACGCATCACCCTGGTCAGAAATACGGTTCGTTGTGGCCTACCGATTCGTCTGAATCAGGCGATTGCTTTGGCTAAAGGGCGCTATATTGCCCGAATGGATGCCGATGATATCGCCTTTCCCGATCGTTTTGCGCAACAAGTCGCGTATTTAGAAAGTCATCCAACTGTTGATTTGTTATCATCATCGGCATTAATCATTGATGATTCCAACCAGCCTATAGGCATTCTTGCGGCTGGGCTGTCACATACAGAAATATGCAAACGCCCATGGCGAACTTTTCCCATGCCGCATCCAACATGGATGGGAAAGACTGATTGGTTTAAAAATAATCGTTATGATGAACAATCAAAAAAAGCGCAGGATCAAGAATTGTTGTTACGCACATTTCAATATAGCCACTTTGCATCACTGCCAAATGTGCTTTTAGGCTATCGCTTTACCCATTTGTCTTTGCGCAAACGGTTATTAACGCGTTATCACCATCTTAAGACGTTGCGCACCCATCTTAGTCTTGCGCATTTCCTATTGGCTCTTATCGCCCATCTATTGGCTGCAAGTCGGGACATCCTAGCCATAATGATGGGCAAGGGATCTGCTATTTTCCTTAAAACTGTTGCGGGCGTTGATGCAAACACAGCAACCCAATGGTCAGGAATACAACAGCAACTTTTGCCAAAACGCCAACATTCTGAAATGCTTTAACATATGTGTGGGATTGCTGGATTTCTTTCGAATTATACCCATGGTGACCCGCTAAGATTGGTTGCTGCGATGGCTAGCGCCATTCGCCATCGGGGCCCTGACGATAGTGGCGCATGGGCAGATGAAGAGGCGGGCATCGCGATGGCGCATCGGCGCTTATCAATCCTTGATCTATCTCCCGCAGCGAAACAACCGATGCTATTGACATGCGGAAAATATTTAATTGTTTTTAACGGAGAGATTTACAACCATCTAAAATTGCGAAAACAATTGGAAGCAGGCGGGCTATTAAATACACAACCAACCAAAATGGTCTATTCCTGGCGTAGCCACTCAGATACCGAAACACTACTAGCGGCTATTCAAACTTGGGGGCTAGAAGAAACATTAAAAAAATGCGTTGGCATGTTTGCCCTGGCTGTTTGGAACAAGGAAAGCAGAAGCCTAAGCTTAGCACGCGACCGTTTTGGCGAAAAACCGCTGTATTACGGTTGGCAGGGTGACAGTTTTTTGTTTGGATCTGAAATCAAGGCTTTGCGTCTTCATCCGTCATTCCAAGGAGAAATTGACCGACAAGCCCTTGCACTTTACCTGCAACATAATCACATCCCTGCACCATACTCTATTTATCAGGGCATATACAAATTGTTGCCTGGTACTTGGCTTACCCTAAAATACGGCGAACGTGAGCCAAAAATTCACCGCTATTGGTCTGTGCAAGAGGCCTATGAAAAGGGTCAACGTAATCTTTTTCAAGGATCTGATATAGAGGCCAGCAATGCCTTGGAGTCATTGCTGCGACAGTCAATCCAAGAAGAAATGGTTGCCGACGTTCCGCTAGGTTCTTTTTTATCCGGCGGTATTGATTCCTCAACCGTTGTGGCGCTTATGCAGGCGCAATCAACGCGCCCTGTAAAAACTTTTACAATCGGTTTTTATGAAAAATCCTATAATGAGGCAGAACATGCCCATCGAATCGCACAGCATCTGGGTACAGATCATACAGAGCTATATGTGACGGCGGATCAGGCAATTGACGTCGTTCCTCGCCTATCCGAACTTTATGATGAACCCTTTGCCGATTCATCTCAAATTCCAACCTTTCTGGTCGCACAACTTGCCCGACAACATGTCACGGTTAGCTTGTCAGGCGATGGGGGTGACGAACTGTTCGGCGGTTATAACCATTATCGCCTGGTGCCTGATCTCTGGCAACGCATTGGCTGGTTACCTTGGTCTTTGCGTGCGGCATTAGCAGGCATCTTAAAGACAATTCCAACCAATAGATGGAACCGTTTGTTCGCAGCATTATCACTGATTTTACCAAAAAATTGGCACGATCAAAATCCAGGGGAAAAATTGTATAAATTGGCGGAAGTTTTAAAATTAAACGACCCTGAAGCAATTTATCGAAATTTAATTGCCTGCTGGCAAAACCCGATTGATTTGATGCGTAACGCTTCTGACTTAACAGTTACCGACAACAACTTACCATATCAACCATCCATTCAAGATTCAGCAAGTCTTATGATGTATTTGGATCAAATTGGTTCGCTATCTGATGGCATACTGACTAAAGTTGATCGGGCAGCGATGGGTGTATCCCTAGAAACGCGCACCCCTTTCTTAGATTATCGCGTCGCCGAATTTTCTTGGTCTCTCCCCCTATCAATGAAAATTCGACATGGCCAAGGTAAATGGCTGATGCGCCAAGTGCTTAATCGATATGTGCCAGAATCGCTGATCAACCGACCCAAAATGGGGTTTGGCATGCCCTTGGATCAATGGCTTCGAAAGCCCTTACGCGAATGGGCAGAATCCTTATTAAGCCCGTCTTTAATTGATCAGCAAGGATATTTTCATTCTAATCCCATTCAGCAAAAATGGCAGGAACACCTTAATGGACAACGAAATTGGCAACGGCCGCTATGGAATATTCTGATGTTTCAAGCATGGCTGTGTGACCATAACCTTTATAAGAAATAAGCCATGCGCATTTGTTTTGTCATCGCCAACCCCTTTGCCCTCAAAGCCTTCCTGGCGGCGCCGATTGCTGAGCTGCACAAACGGGGGTGGGCGGTGACGGTTGCGCTAAACCTGCATGGCAGTGACGCCGATTTTGCTAACAACATCGGGGCTAAGGCGTCGCTGCATCACATTGACCTACTGCGCCCGATTGCCCCATTGGCAGATTTACGAGCGGTGTTTCAGCTTTGGCGCCTGTTCCGCCAGGAAAAATTTGACATCGTTCACAGCCTGACGCCTAAGGCTGGCTTACTGGCGATACTGGCAGCCTGGATGGCGGCGGTGCCACGCCGCGTCCATACCTTTACGGGGCAGGTATGGGCAACTCGTAGCGGCAAAATGCGCTGGCTACTAAAAACTCTCGATCGCGTGATTGCCCATTTCGCCACCGCCCTATTGGTAGATGGACATTCGCAGCGGGATTTTTTGGTGCGTGAAGGCATCGCTAGCTCCAATCAATTAAAAGTTTTGGGCGAGGGGTCGGTTTGCGGCGTGGACACCCAACGCTTTGCCCCCAATAGTCAGGCGCGGGTAGCGATTCGGCGAACCCATCAAATCCCCACTGACGCCCTGGTTCTGCTGTATCTTGGTCGCCTTCATGTTGAAAAGGGTCTGGCGGAGCTGGTCGCGGCCTTTCACCATTTGCGCCGCCACAACGACAGGCTGCATCTGTTGCTGGTCGGCCCCGATGAATGGGACAGCGGGTTGGGGCAGACGCCCTGGACCAAAAATCCTGAAAATATCCATCTTGTCGGGCTAACCGCCAAGCCTGAACAGTACATGGCCGCCGCCGATATTTTCTGCCTGCCCAGCTATCGTGAGGGATTCGGGCAGTCTTTGTTGGAAGCTGCCGCGGCCGGCCTACCCAGCGTTGCCTCACAAATTTATGGCATCAGCGATGCCGTTGTGGATGGCACAACTGGCCTGTTGGTTCCTGCGCGCGATGTTGAGGGGTTGACGCACGCCCTGACACGGCTGATTGATGATCCAGCCCTTCGTCATCAGTTGGGGCAGGCCGCCCGCCAACGGGCAATCGACGTGTTTTCTCAAACAAACTTGGTTACCGCATGGTACAATTTTTATGCCAAGTTATCTCCCCTCAAAACTATTTGAATTGATTAAAAAATGAAAGTGCTGGTTAGCGGAGCCAATGGGTTTGTAGGCCGTTCTCTTTGTTATTATTTCCAGGCGCAAAACCACGAATTGTTGGCGCTGGTTCGTGCCCCCGCTGGCTTTACTCAGGAAATTGTGGTTAGCGATCTGGATCAGTTGCAGACATTGCATCAGCAACTATCGGGATACGACAGCGTTATTCACCTGGCGGCGCGTGTGCACATCATGCGCGATGACAGCAGCGATCCGCTGGCCGCTTTTCGCAAGGTCAATGTTGAGGGAACATTAAACCTGGCACGGCAAGCCCATTTGGCGGGGGTACGCCGCTTTGTTTATCTCAGCTCCATTAAGGTGAATGGTGAGCGAGGTCAGTACGCAGAGAGTGATGCGCCCGTGCCAGAAGATGCCTATGGCGTCTCGAAATGGGAGGCAGAACAGGCACTACGGGCGTTGGCTCAGGAGACAAGGATGGAGGTGGTCATCATTCGCCCACCACTGGTGTATGGTCCAGGGGTGAAAGGCAATTTTGCCTCGTTAATCCGCTTGGTTCAAAAGGGTTGGCCACTACCCTTAGGGGCGGTTCACAACAAACGCTCCTTCATCGCGCTGGACAATTTGGTCAGTTTTATCGCCCTGTGCGCCGATCGGGAACAATCACCCGCCGCGGCAAATCAAACTTTTTTGATTGCAGATGGAGAGGATGTTTCCACCACCGAACTGTTGCGCAAGGTGGCAAAGGCCTATGGCAAAAAATTGTGGTTGATCCCCGTGCCAACCTGTTGGATGCGGTTAGCGGCCAAACTGCTGGGGAAAGGGTCCGTCACCGATCGGCTATTTGACTCTCTGCTGGTCGATGCCAACAAGGCACGCGACCTGCTGGGTTGGCGTCCCGTCACCACCATGGATCAGCAGTTGCGGGAAATCGGGAAATCGGGAAATGGCTGCGCTTAGGCTTGGGCTAACCCTGAGACTGCCTCAAAAAATCCTTATAGGACAGGGCGATGCCGTCGTGCAGGGTGGTCGCGGCCTGCCAACCCAAATCCCGCATCATGGAAACATCCAACAGCTTGCGCGGTGTGCCGTCGGGCTTGCTGGCATCAAAAACAATCTCGCCCGCAAAGCCGACCACCGCCATCACCGTTTCCGCCAACGCCCGAATCGTCACATCCTGCCCCGTGCCGACGTTAAATAAGCCCTGGTGAATAGCGGGACGCTCCATCAAAAACACGCAGGCATCGGCCATGTCATCGACATACAAAAACTCCCGCATCGGCGTCCCCGACCCCCACACCACCAGCTGGCTGTCGCCACGCTGTTTGGCCTCATGCGCCTTACGAATCAGGGCGGGCAGGACATGGCTGTTGTTCAGATCATAATTGTCGTTGGGGCCATACAGGTTGGTGGGCATCACGCTGACATACTGGGTGCCATGCTGGTGGTTGTAGGTCTCACACAGTTTGATGCCAGCGATTTTGGCAATCGCATAGGGCTCATTGGTTGCCTCCAACGGTCCCGTCAGCAAATAGCTCTCTTGAATCGGCTGCGGGCAATCGCGCGGGTAGATGCAGCTGGATCCCAGAAACAACAGGCGTTTCACCCCCGCCTGCCAGGCGGCATGGATGATGTTGGCCTCAATCATCAGGTTGGCATACAGGAATTCTGCCCGATAGGTGTTGTTGGCATGAATCCCCCCCACCTTGGCGGCAGCCAGAAAGATATAGTCTGGGGCTTCCTGTGCCAGAAATTGTGTTACCGCGGCCTGATTGGTTAAGTCCAACTCCGCATGGCTGCGGGTCAGCAGGTTGTGATAGCCCAACTGCTGCAAACGGCGGACAATCGCCGACCCCACCATGCCGCGATGGCCAGCAACATAGATTTTTGCGTTTTTATCCACCAGCTTACTCGTGATAATCGAAGCTGTTAAATCCGTGACGTTTGACCAGCTCATCCCGTTGAGCGGACTTCAGGTCTTCGCGCATCATCTCACTAACCAACTCCGCAAAGCTGATTTTGGGCACCCATCCTAGCTTCTGTTTGGCCTTGCTGGCATCGCCCAACAACGTCTCAACCTCGGTTGGGCGGAAATAGCGCGGGTCAACCGCCACCACGCAATTGCCATTGATATCATAGCCTTTTTCATCCACCCCACTGCCCTGCCAGTCAATCTTCATCCCGATTTCCTGCGCCGCCGCGTTGACAAAATCGCGCACGCTGTACTGCACCCCGGTGGCGATCACAAAATCCTCGGCCTGCTCCTGCTGCAGCATCAGCCACTGCATCTCCACATAGTCCTTGGCATGCCCCCAGTCGCGCTTAGCGTCCAAATTGCCCAGATACAGGCAGTCTTGCAGCCCCAGCTTGATCCGTGCCAGAGCGCGGGTAATTTTGCGGGTGACAAAGGTCTCACCGCGCACCGGGCTTTCATGATTAAACAAAATGCCGTTGCAGGCATAGATGCCATAGGCCTCACGATAGTTAACCGTTATCCAATAGGCGTACAATTTGGCCACCGCATAGGGGCTGCGCGGGTAAAAGGGGGTGGTTTCCCGCTGCGGCACTTCCTGCACCAGGCCATAAAGCTCTGAGGTGGAGGCCTGGTAGAAACGGGTTTTGCGCTCCAGCTTCAGGATGCGAATCGCCTCCAACACCCGCAAAGCGCCCAACGCATCGGAGTTGGCGGTGTATTCCGGCTCCTCAAACGACACCGCCACATGGCTTTGCGCCGCCAGGTTGTAAATCTCATCCGGCTGCACCTGCTGAATAATCCGAATCAGGCTGGAGGAGTCGGTCATGTCGCCGTAGTGCAGCACAAAGCGGGCGTTGGCAACATGCGGATCCTGGTACAAATGATCGATGCGGTCGGTGTTGAACAGGGATGCTCGGCGTTTGATGCCATGCACCACATAGCCCTTTTCCAACAAAAACTCGGCCAAATAGGCTCCATCCTGGCCAGTTACCCCCGTAATAAGCGCAATTTTTTCTGTCATGATTTTTCTTTAAATTAGGTTTAAACATCCTATTCAGGATGCTTCGACCCCACCATAATCCTCAAGGCAAACCAAGCCAATGACAAAAAAATCCTATGCCTTTTTACACCCGTACCGCATACCAATTTAGGGGTTATGCGCGTTTATCGCTAACAGGCGCGACCATAGTTATCCTCAAACCTTACGATATCATCCTCACCCAAATATTCGCCACTTTGCACTGCTATCATGACGAGATCCAACAAACCGGGATTTTCCAACCGATGCTTATGGCCTGCTGGGATATAGGTTGATTGATTCGTGCTTAGCATGATTTCCTGATCGCCATTAAGAACCTTAGCCATGCCACCAACGACGATCCAATGCTCACTGCGGTGATGGTGCATTTGCAAGCTTAGGCTGGCACCTGGCTTAACCTCAATACGTTTAATTTTAAAGCCTGGCCCTTCCTCAATCACGGTATAGGTACCCCACGGCCGCGTCACGGTGCGGTGCAGCCTGTGCGCCTCATGCCCTTGCGACTTCAGCTGCAAAACCACCTGTTTCACGGCCTCAGATTTATCGGGATGGGCAACCAGCAAAGCGTCGGGGGTATCGATAATCATCAGATTGTCGACGCCGACGGTTGCCACCAACCTATCCTCACTTTGCACAAAAGTGTTGCGGCTATCCACAAAAATGGCTTCACCCACCGCACGGTTGTTGGCGGAATCTGGCTTAATAAGATCCTTAACAGCCGACCATGACCCGATATCACTCCAACCGAAATCCGATGGAATAACAGCAACATTATCGGATCGCTCCATCAGCGCATAGTCAATCGAAATGTTGGGCAGCTGCGCAAATTCTGTATTGGGAAATTCCTGCATGCGAGAGATCACACTGCTTTGATCCAATGGGGCTTGATCCAACAGGGCTTGCCAGCAAGCCTGGGCAGCGGTGGAAAGGTCGCCCGCATGCTGCTGCATTTCCTTAAGCACTTGCCCGACTTGAAAGCAAAACATGCCCGAGTTCCAATAGAAATCGCCACTTTCAACATAAGCTTGGGCTTTTTCGGATGAAGGCTTTTCAACAAAGCGAATGGCTTTGCGACCTTTGGACAAGCCTTCTCCCGCTTCTATATAACCAAAGCCTGTTTCAGGGCTGGTAGGCACGATACCAAAAGTGACCAAATGCCCCTGCTCAGCCAAAATTGCCGCATCTTTCACCGCCTCAAGAAAACGATTTTGATCATGGATAAGGTGGTCAGCTGGCAGTACCAACATTAAGGCATCTGAACCATATTTTTCGGCAATGTAATGGGCAGCCATGATGATTGCTGGTGCCGTATTTCTTCCTTCGGGTTCCAGCAAAAAGGTCGACAACGCCTGTCTTTCAGAGCCTACGGCCAAAAACTGATCCTTACTTAGGAAATAATGGTCACGATTCGTCACCGTTATGATTTCCCTATCGCCATCCCCCACGGATCCTATCACGGCCAATGCCCGTCGATAAGTTTTGGACAGCAGGCTTTCCCCATCAGCAAGTTTTATAAAAGGTTTGGGATGCCCCTCACGCGAAACAGGCCAAAGACGATGGCCAGAGCCGCCAGAAATGATAACGGGAACAATCATGGGTACATCACAGATAAATTACTTAAAATAGTGCTGGCTTTTTATAAGTTGCAAAACATACAAAGGCAACCTATCGAAAAAACTTCCTAAGCTTATTACAAGTCAAATTTTCTGCAATAAAAATCATTACCAGGGCTTAAAATGCTGAGCAATGGCGGGTGGTGTATGACAACGTCCGCAACTACAGCCAGCCTTATGGCCATCGGTACTGGCCAAATCAGAGGTGCTGCAACTGATTTTTTTAACAAAATCATTCTGATTAAATGGGCTGATTTTTGACCAATTGGCCATCACTGGCAACGCAACAATAAGTGCCAGCCCAAGCAAGCATCGCAAATCCGACTTTACTTCGGTTGATGCGCTGGCTAAGGGAAAGACCTTTGGAACAAATTCTGTCATATGACCCCTCAAAGCTTTAGCAAAATCCTAATGAATTAAATGATAAGTCAAAAACACTACAAAATCTTGACAGGGCACATTACTGGTTTATCTCCACCAAGATAACGCTGGCTTAAACACTACCTTGGCTGAGAAAAGATTTCGACGCGATGGGGGTTTTTGTCGGTAGCAGCCGACATCATCGGTTGCAGGCCGATTTGTTGACCCGACAGCCCCAGGGCGATTAGTTCTTGTCGAATACGCAGAGCGCGAGTCAACCCCTCACGCTTGGCATCACTGGGATAGGCGGAATCGGAACGCCCATAGGCATAGATCATAAAATTGGTGCGCAGCGGATCAATACCCTTAACCAGCTTTGCCAATTTGGCGTTGTCTTCGGCGCTTAAGGTCGCCGCACTATCCGCAAAAGTCAGCACCAGCGCGGGGAATGGACCATTCGGCAAGGTGGCGCTGGCCGATGCCGTCACAGACTTTTCAGCTTCCACCACCTTTTTCTTGGCAGCTTTCTTTTTGGGCTTTGATTTTTTCTTAGGCTGTTTGGCGGCGGGCTTTTCTTTAGCGGCGCCAGCTTCGGCTGCATGGGTTTCGGTTGCAGCAGTGGTCGGGGCAGGCGTTGCTGCGGTTGTCGCGCTAGGAGCAGCAGTAGTAGCAGGAGCCACAAC
>VEQJ01000240.1 GCA_018883285.1 Alphaproteobacteria bacterium | reverse complement strand
GTACTGAACCTATACAGTCTGTGGGGGTGCGGTTGTGTAAGGATGGATTGCCGCTTATGATAACCTTTGCAAATTTTCCATAGGTCAAAGGTTCGTTATGTCCTCTAACAAGTCGTCGTCACAACCCGTTGATTTGCATGCATCATTGCCAGGCGATGGTGTGAAGGCTGGGCGTGGTGGGCATCAGGCAGCGGCCAAAACGTCTGTGAATAGTATGTCGATCGGCGGCGGCACCCCGCATGAAACCGTCAGTGTCAGCAGCCGCAGCATCAGCTGCAACGGCGGCGGTGGCGCGTTGGGGCACCCGTTGGTCTATCTGATGATTGGTGCGGATGGTTGGCGCGATTGCGGCTATTGCGGGCGGCGATTTGTCTTGGCGACAGGTAATCGTTAGGGGCGCCTAACAGGCCAGCAACGCATCCAGCTTGCCAGCCGATTCCAGGGCGCGCAGGTCATCGGCGCCGCCAATATGCTGGCCATTAATGAAAATCTGCGGCACGGTTTTGCGGCCACCCGCCTTTTCCACCATGGTTTCCCGCAGTTGTGGATCGGTGCTGATATCAATTTCGGTATAGGCAACCTGTTTTTGATCCAACAACTGTTTGGCCACACGGCAATAGGCACAGGCTGGGCCAGTGTAAATCAGCACTTCGGGGGTGGTGGGGGCTGTCATAATGGGGCGCTTCTTTGCTGGCAAGGGGTTTGTTTCGTCGCCACTTTAGCATTATACTGCATCCATGCCTATACCCGCCCACGAATTGTTGAGTATCCTGCAAACCGCCCTGCCTGGGGCGGTGGTGGAGGTAAAGGCGCTGGTAGACGATGACGATCACTATGCCGTGACCATTACCGCCAGCCAGTTTGTTGGCCTGTCACGGGTACAACAACATCAGTTGGTGAACAAGGCGTTGCAGGGCAAGCTGGGAACGCAGCTGCATGCCCTGAGCATTAAGACGATAGCCTTAAAACCGTAGCGTTCAATAACGGCAAGTACCGAATTGCGGGCTGTCGTGATAGCCCGCTCATAGGAAGCAAGCCAAATGGCACAGCAAAAGATAGACCCTGCCCAATCGTTCAAATCGAGCAATGGGCTAAGGCAGCAGCCTAGGCGACACTATTGCGAGTAGTATTCGACCACCAGATTGGGTTCCATCTGCACCGGATAGGGTACATCCACCATTTTGGGGGCACGCAGATATTTGCAAGTCATGGTTTTGTAGTTGATTTCCAGATATTCGGGCACATCCCGCTCCTGCGATTCAACCGAACCCAAAACGCTGGTCAACTGTTGGGATTTTTCCCGCACGCTGATGACATCGTTGTCGTTAACCAGGTAGGAACCAATGTTGACACGGCGGCCGTTTACCAGCACATGGCCATGGTTCACAAACTGACGGGCGGCAAACATGGTTGGTACGAATTTGGCACGGTACACCACGGTGTCCAGGCGACGTTCCAGCAGGCCAATCAGGTTTTCCGAGGTATCGCCCTTGCGACGTTGCGCCTCCTCAAAAAAGCGGCGGAACTGACGCTCTGACAGGTTGGCGTAGTAACCCTTAAGCTTTTGCTTGGCCATCAAGTGAATGCCAAAGTCCGACAATTTGCGACCGCGCGTGCCATGTTGGCCTGGGCGGCTTTGGCGGCGGTTAAATGGGCTTTTGACCCGACCCCACAGGTTAAGGCCTAGGCGGCGGTCAATCTTATGTTTCGCTGTGATCCGTTTGGTCATGGCTGGTCAATCGATCCTCATTATCAAAATAGGAACAGAACTATTGGCGATTTTTGGCCATCTGTCAAACTGTTTGCGGTGCTTTGATGCAATTTTTTTGTGACCGCCCAAAAAATGGCCAGGTTTTGCCCGTTGATGGCGGCGGTCAGGGGGGGGCGTAAGGCCTAAGCCAAGGGGATGTCGTTATAGCCCCAGCGCATGGTGGTGCGATCATCGCTGTCGCGCACATCCTTAGCATCCAGATGTTTGTGCCATTGATCCTGGCGATTGCTATCGGCGATTTCAAAGGTTTTGACCTCACGAAATTGGTCAATCACCTGGTCTTTTACCGTAACAATACGTTCAGCCGTTTCCTTTTGCTGATGCGCGACATAATGTTGGCGGCTTTTGAGATGCTGGCGATAGGCCGAAAAATCGGTGCCCGCAAAGCTGGCCATCAGCTGATTTTCTGCCGCCTGTTCAGCCTCTAAGCGCTGCTGCGCGGTCATCAAATGCTGCTCTTTATTCTGCAAATCCACCAGGGTGCGCCGCTGATTATCCAATTTCAATTGGTTCAGGCGGATTAAGGTTTGCAATGTTTTCGTCGGCTTCATCCCTTGGATTCTATCCCTAAGGGGTTAAGCAATGGTTGATACGCCCGTTAGGGAAACTTTAGAAACCCAACACCTGTTTCGGATCAAAGGTCAGGGTGATTTTTTTCCAATCCTCATATTTTTCGGGCGGCAGTTTCAGCGGGCTGCAAGACCATACGGCGCGGCGGGCACTTTCGGCGGCGGTGCGATA
>VEQJ01000239.1 GCA_018883285.1 Alphaproteobacteria bacterium | reverse complement strand
GTCTGTATGCCAGCCTGCTGCCGCTGGTCATGCTGGCCTATCTGTTGGATCTATGGCCAGCGCTTGGCGGATGGTCGGTGGGGGTCATCAATTTGCCAGGGCTGATTGCGGCGGCGGCGATTGCCAGCCTGCTGATTCATGGCTGGCGGCTGGTCGATTGCTGGCCGACACCCGCATCCCAGGCGGTGTTAAGCCAGGTTGAGACGGCCAGCCAGCTGCATTTTCAGCCCTTAACGGGGATGGCGGCCAGCCTGCCCACGGGGGTGGCGGGCGTAACCACCAAGCTGTGGCAGTTGCATTGGCAACGCCTGGCTGAGCGGTTAAGCCTGGGGCAGGGGGGGTGGCATAGCGGTTGGGGGCACTGGATGCGTCGGCATGGGCGCAATCTGGTCATCCAGCTGGCCATCATCGTAACCGTGGTCGGCCTGTATGGTTGGCCACAGGCGTTGCGGCTGCCCGCGCTGTTTGGGGCGGCTGCGCCAGTCGATTTCACCGCCTGGGTTGAGGCACCCAATTATGTCACCATGCCCGCGCTGGCTTTGACGGGGTCGGCCAGCCAGGGCGGGGGTGGTGTCGGTAGTTGGGCAGCAGCCAAAGACGCCGTCATAACCGTGCCAGCGGGCAGCATGTTGCAGGTGCGCGCCAACCTTAGCAGCGATCGCCGCGGCCTGAATCAGGATCAGCCGCGGGGGGGGCAGGTGATGCGGCTGGTTGCCCCCGATTTAACCACCGCCGCCCCCTTAACGACGCCCGCCGCCAATCGCGCCGTCCAAACCGCCCAGCTAACCATTGAAAAGGCGGGCAGTTACCAATTGTGGCAGGCGGGTCATCGTCTGGCCAATTGGCGCTTTGCGGTGATTCCCCCCAAAATACCACAAATTGATTGGCGGCCAGCGCCCAGTGTTACGCCGCAACAGCGGGTGGCCTTACCCTATCAATTGCGCGATGACTATGGGGTGGTTGCCCTGGAGCTGCAGATTGTGCCCGTCGATGGAGGGGATATGGGGGGGGAGGGTGCCCAGCCTATCCCCCTGCCGCTGATGGGCAATGGGCGTGACAAAATGTTGGAGGGCAAGGCCGAATTGGATCTGCGCGATCACCCGCTGGCGGGGCGGCAGGTGCTGATGACCCTTGCCGCAACCAATCTGGCCAAGGCGGTGGCCAGCACCCAACCCGTTCAAATCACCCTGCCGCGTCGCGTCTTCACCGATCCGTTGGCGCAACAGGTGGATAAGGCGATGCAGCGGTTGCAGCAAAAGCCGTCGGATCGCAGTGCGGTGGCGGATCAGTTGGCCGATGTGCAGCGGCAGTTGGCGCAGGCGGGTGATGCGGCCAGGATCGGTGCCTATCTGGCACTGCAGCAGGCGGAGCAGGATCTGCAAAACAAAGAATTGACTAGGGCAGAGGGTGAACAGCTGGCAAGCCGTACCGTACCCCTGTTGCGCCAGATTGCCCGCGGCTTGGAGGAGGGGGAGGTGGCCAGATGGCAAGATCGCTTTGCCAAGGCGCGGCAGGAGTTGGCGGCGGCGATGCGCGATCCCGCCAGACGTGCCGAGGTACCAGAGCTGCTTAGGCAGCTGCAACAAGCGTGGCAGGGCTATTTGGCCAGCACGCTGCAACAAAATCAGGCCAATGCCAGCGCCAATGCCAATAACCGCCCGATTAGTCAATCCCTGATGGGGAAACAGTCGAATTCCATCGATGCGTTGCTAAAAGACATACAACAAGCCTTGGAACTGGGGGATCAGGCGCGGGCGGAGCAGTTGTTGCAGCAGTGGCAGCAGCTGGCCGGTCAAATTAAGCCGATGCCGCCCGAATTGGCTGAAAAAATCGCCCAGGCCGATGCGTGGGCGCAGGAGATGCAAGAATTGATTGCCGCGCAGGAAGGCTTGCGGGATCAAACCCGCGCCGTGGTGGATAGCCCGCCCCAAGATAAAGCCCAAGATAAAGCCCAAGATAAAGTAAAGGACAAGGGCAAGGCCAAAAAGGCTGAATTCGATCCCGCCGCCGCCCCTAGCTTGCCGACCGCGGACGCGCAGGAGGGGGTGCGCCAACAGCTGGGGCAATTGTTGGCCAAGGGGGCAGAGCTGATGAAGGATTTGCCGCCCGCCGCAGGCAAAGCGGATCAGGCGATGAGCCAGGCCGCCGCCGCCCTGAAACGTCAACAGGCCAAACCCGCGCTTAGCAGCCAGGAACAGGCGATTGAGGCGTTAAAACAGGGTCAAAGTGAGGCGCAACAAGCCCTGGGTGAGCAATTGCAACAGGCGATGCAGCAGGCCGGCATTGGGGGATTGTTGACGCCAGGATCCGCATCGATGGATCCGTTCGGCCGCAACACGGAAAAGGGCAGCGAAAATGGCAATGGCACAACGCCTGAGGGGGTGGTGACCATTCCTGATCAGGCCGAGCCGCGATTTTTGCGGCAAGTGTTGGATCAGTTGCGGGCACGCCTGCAAAACCTGCCCGCCGATTCGCCCGACCGCCCCTATCTGGAACGCCTGCTGGGGTATTAGGGTGG
>VEQJ01000238.1 GCA_018883285.1 Alphaproteobacteria bacterium | reverse complement strand
TTTCCCCCCGCCGCTGCCCCCGCCCCCACCACCACTGCTGAGCTGAGTTTTGAGCAGGCGTTGGCCGATTTGCAACGCACGGTTGAGCAATTGGAAAAGGGGCAGGTGCCGTTGGCCGATGCCGTCAGTTTGTTTGAACGCGGCATGCAGTTGAAACAACAGTGTGAATCCCGCCTGGCGGAGGCTAAGGCACGGATTGACCAGCTGGTCATCGCGGGCGATGGATCCCTAGGCACCACCCCGTTTAATCCTGGCGATTAGGGCTGAATCCCCGCCGCCCTATCCAACCGACGCCTTCTAACCCCCTTCGACCGACCCCATTTCGGGCAGAACACTGGCCGCAAAATCCCCTGCCACAAAGGGTTGCAGATCGTCCAGCTGTTCCCCCGTGCCCAGCGCGATAATGGGCAGCTTAACGCTGGCGGCCAGCGCGACGATCATCCCCCCCTTACTGCTGCCATCCAGCTTGCTAACAATCAGTCCCGTCAGCGGCATCGCCTGTTGAAACAGCTCCACCTGGCGCAGGGCGTGTTGCCCCGTCGTACCGTCCAGCACTAGCCAGCGTTGTTGCGGCGCGGTGACGTCCAGCTTTTCCAGCACCCTTGGCAGTTTTTGCAGCTCCGCCATCAGATTCGGCTTGTTGGGCAGGCGCCCCGCCGTGTCGATTAGCAGCACGTCATTGCCCTGTTGCGATGCCTGTTGCCACGCCTGATAGGCCAGGGCGGCGGGATCACCGCCATGCGCGCCCGTGATAATCGGGCAGTTCAGCCGTTGTGCCCAGCTGCCCAACTGTTCCACCGCGGCGGCGCGAAAGGTATCCCCCGCGACCAGCAGCGGTCGATGCCCGCTGGCCTGATAATGATGCGCCAATTTGGCCAGCGTGGTGGTTTTGCCGCCGCCATTCACCCCCACCACCAGGATGCAATAGGGGCGCGGGCTGGCGGGAATGGCCAGGCTGCCGACACAGGGTTGCACCATTTCCTGCAACAAATCCTGCAACTGTTGCGGCCATTGCTCCGCCCCCGCCCGTCCAGCCTCCCGTCCAGCCTTATGACAGCGATCCCGCA
This sequence comes from Alphaproteobacteria bacterium, assembly GCA_018883285.1. Taxonomy (GTDB): domain Bacteria; phylum Pseudomonadota; class Alphaproteobacteria; order CAISOG01; family CAISOG01; genus CAISOG01. The sequence continues at coordinate 1,466 of VEQJ01000238.1, read as the reverse complement.
GCATGGTCACAATCTGCGCGCTGGTTTCCACACCGAAATCGGTGCTGACCAACGCGTCCTCAATCTCCTGCAACAGGGCTTCATCCAGCTTGCGGGTAAACAGGCCGCTCAGCGCGCCACCAAGCGCGGCGGTGGTTTTGGACAAACTTTGGCGCAAACGATTCAGCATGATGCGGCAACCCCCTTAAGACTGCGCCCATCTTGCTCTAGCAACCGTACCGATTGCAAGCTGCCCGGTGGCGGCGGCGCACCATCCCCCGCCCAGCGCACGGGGGCAAAGGTCGGGTCAAAGCCCTGGCCATTCTGTTCCCACAACACCGCCTCTACCCGCCCGACGCGGCTGGCCAAATGGTCGGTCAGCGCGCGCGCCCCCGCGTCACGCAACCTGGCTGCCCGCTCTTTACGGACAGGCAGGGGGACTTGCGGCATACGGGCGGCGGGGGTGCCATCGCGGGCGGAGTACGGAAAGACGTGCAGATAGGTCAGCTGGCAATCCCGCACCAGGGCAAGGCTGTTTTCAAACATCGCCTCATCCTCCGTCGGAAAGCCTGCAATCAGATCCGCGCCAAAGGTCATATCGGGGCGCGCCGCCCTAAGCCGTTGGCAAAAATCAATCGCCTGTTCGCGGTTGTGGCGCCGCTTCATACGCTTAAGAATCATGTTGTCGCCCGATTGCAGGCTAAGGTGCACATGCGGCATCAACCGCGCCTCATGACTCAGCAGGTCGAACAACAGACCATCCACCTCAATCGAATCGATGGAGGAGATGCGCAGGCGGGGCAGATCGGGCACAATGGTCAGCAGCCGTTTGACCAGCTGCCCCAGGGTGGGCTCCCCAGGCAAGTCTTTGCCATAGGCGGTCAGGTCAACGCCCGTCAACACCACCTCACGATAGCCAGCCTGCACCAGGGTTTGCACCTGCCGCACCACCTCCCCCACTCCGACGCTGCGGCTGTTGCCACGGCCAAAGGGGATGATGCAAAAGGTGCAGCGATGGTCGCAACCATTTTGAATCTGCACAAAGGCGCGGGCGTGCCCCCGAAAGCCATCAACCAAGTGGTTGGCGGTTTCCCGCACGCTCATAATATCGTTGACGATCACCCGTTCCAGCTGTTCGGTGGGCAGCAGGCTTTCCTGCCACACCGCGGGATCCAGCTTGCGATCATTGCCGATGACCTGGCTGACCTGTGGCATGGCGGCAAAGCTGTCGGGATTGACCTGCGCGGCGCAGCCGGTGACGATCAGCTTGGCATTTGGCCGCTCCCGCGCTAGGCGGCGGATGGTTTGGCGCGCCTGCCGCTCTGCCTCGGCCGTTACCGCGCAGGTGTTGACGATAATCGCATCCCTAAGGCCAGCCGCCTGCGCATGCCGGCGCATCACCTCCGACTCATGGATATTCAACCGACAGCCCAGGGTGACCAGCTGCACCCGGTTTTCCCCAGCGGGACTACTGGCGGTGCTACTGG
>VEQJ01000237.1 GCA_018883285.1 Alphaproteobacteria bacterium | reverse complement strand
CCCCCGCCCCCGCCGCGATAATCACCGCCCTGGCCTCAATCTGCGTACCGTTGCTGGTCACCACCTGCCAACCCGCCGCATCGGCCAAGGGTTGTAACCGATCCACCCGCTGATTCAGGTGATAGGTGGGGGAAAAGGGCGCCGCCTGCGCCTGAAGCTTTTCAATCAGCTCCGCCGCCATGATTTGCGGATAGGCGGGAATGTCGTAAATCGGCTTTTCGGGATACAGCGCCACACACTGCCCCCCCACCGCGTCCAGGGCGTCAACCACATGGCATTGCAGCTTTAACATGCCGCACTCAAACACGGCGAACAGGCCGACCGGCCCCGCCCCAATGATCACCACGTCGGTTTTGTGAATTTGCGTCATACCCCCTTTATAGCGTTTTCGTGGCGCAAGGGAAGACGGCAAAAACACTTCGATGGCGGGGCGGGCATCGCAATCTTTTTCCAGGCCACCAAATCCGCTCTACCCACAAACTTATCCACAGGCGGTTTCGGCCAGCCTAGCCCCCATCGCCCGCGCCAAAATCCCCGTGGCTCAAGCGTTTGCGGCTTGACAACCCACCCATTCCCATGCTATCCCATAGATTACCACCAACTTTTATCCTAAGCCCATTTGGAGCCCCCCGTTCGGGAACATGTTTCTTTCGACCTTCCACAACCGAATCGACAAAAAGGCGCGGGTTTCCGTGCCCTCGGCCTTTCGCTTGGCGCTGGCGGGGGAGGCGTTTCAGGGCGTCGTGCTGTTCCGCTCCTATCGCCATGAGGCGTTGGAGGGGTGCGGGCTGGTACGGATGCAACAGCTTAGCCAGCGCCTGGATCAGCTGGCCGCCTTTTCGGATGAACAGGAACAGCTGGCCACCAGCATTTTTGCCGATGCGGAGGCGTTGAGTTTTGACAGTGAGGGGCGGGTAACCCTGTCCGATCGCCTGCGTGCCCATGCCGGGTTGGAGGAGGAGGCGGTGTTTGTTGGCCAGGGCGCAACCTTTCAAATCTGGCAACCCAAATTGTTTGAGCAGCATTTGGCCAAGGCGCGGGATCGGGCAAAGGCGCAAAAACTAAGCCTGGCGGGCATCAATCTGCCCGGGCTTAATCCTTCAACCGCGGGCTAAAGTCATGAATGGTATCATCCACGGTCATGCCTCTACCGCGCCCATGAATGCGCCGCCGACCTTTCAGCATCAGCCCGTCATGCTGGCCGAGGTGATGCAGTATCTTAAGCCGAAAGCGGGCGAGGTGCTGGCCGATGCCACCTTTGGCGGTGGGGGCTACAGCCGCGCCATCCTGACCATTCCTGGCACCACCGTTTATGGCTTTGATGCCGATCCGGCGGCACAGCCAAGGGCGCAAGCGCTGGCCACAGAATTTGATGATGGGCTTGACAACGGGCGGGGCGGCGACCGCCTGCGCTTTTTTCACGGCTTTTTCGATGAGATCCCCCAGCATTTGGCGCAAGCCAACCTGCCCGCCAGCCGCTGTCTTGATGGGCTGGTTTTTGACCTTGGCCTGTCGTCCTTTCAGCTAGACGATGGCCAGCGCGGCTTTTCCTTTTCCAAGGATGGCCCCCTGGATATGCGCTTCGCCAGCGCGGGGCTAAGCGCCGCCGATGTCGTCAACACTTATGCCGAAGCCGACCTGGCCAACATTTTCTATGTGTATGGGGAGGAGCGCTTTTCCCGCCGCATCGCCCGCAAGGTAGTGGAGCAGCGGCAACAAGCTCCCCTAACCACCACCCGCCAACTGGCCGAACTGATTGCCAGCTGCATCGGGCGGCCACGCGGCGATGGCCAGCGCGAAAAAATTCACCCCGCCACCCGCTGCTTTCAGGCCTTACGCATTTTTGTGAATGATGAGTTGCGGCGGTTGGAAACTGCCCTGGCCAACGCGCTCAGCCTGCTGCGGCCACTGGGGCGGCTGGTGGTGGTCAGCTTTCATTCGCTAGAAGATCGCATCGTCAAACAGTTTTTGCAAAAGCATCATGGCGCGGTTTTGCCCAACAACACGCCCGCCGCCGCCTGGTTCGACGTCTTAACCCGCAAGCCCATTACCCCCAGTGAGGCCGAAATTGCCGATAACCCCCGTGCCCGCTCCGCCAAGCTGCGGGCGGCCTGTCTGATAACCCCCAACTAACCCATCTCTGTCTGTCTGTTCCTCCTCCCACCAGCCCCCAATCTTCCTGTCATTATTGTTAAGGAGTCCGCCGCCATGTCATCCGCTATCTCATCGCCACGGGTTTCCTATCAACGCCACACCCCCTATTGGCTACTGCTGCTGCCTGCCTTGGCGGTTATCAGCCTGTTTGTCATTAAGTACCAGGTTGGTGAACTAAATCGGCAGGTGGCACAGCTTGAAAACGACCTAAGCCAATTGGGGGATCGGGAACGGGTGTTGCAAACCGAATGGACCTATCTGAATCGGCCTGAATATCTGCAAAAACTCAACGACCGCTTTCATCATTTGCAGGCACCATCGGCGGATCAGATGGTTGATTGGGCTGAGGTGACTGGCCGCCTGGATCAGGTGCATCAAAATAC
>VEQJ01000236.1 GCA_018883285.1 Alphaproteobacteria bacterium | reverse complement strand
TGACTACACTATTTAGAACTTAGCCCTAGCCGATACCTTAAAAACACAAAATCTTTCCTCGCCGCTGTCCACATCCGATGCATCATTATGTGGGCAAAAATCTCGTGACTACAATATTTAAAGCTGTGCCATCAGAAAAATCACTAATCCGAGTGGTAGCGACAGAACTGGCAGAAAAAGCGCGTTTTGTAAAAAAATAGGGCTTAGGCGGTCTGGCTGGCGGGGTTGAGGCCGTGGATCAGGGTTAGGGCTTGCCAGCTGATGGCGGCGGGATCAAGGTTGCTGGCCGCCCCCTCCTGCAACCAGCGGGTCACGGCGGCCTGACGCTGGCCAAGGGCATGGCCGCTGATTGAGGCTTGCCCCCCATTGCCCAGGCTAAGCCGTGTGAACAACGCCGCCTCCTGCATCAACAGTGGGGATTTTGGCAGGGGGTGTTGCGCGCTTGGGTGTGACTGGTCAGCAATCACCCCTTCCCCCCCGTCATTACCCGCCACCCCCTGCTGATGAGCAAAGCTGCGCAACCAGCGCTGCATCAACAGGCTCATCAGCTCTGATTCCAGCGGCAGGGTGCTGCCACTGGTCAGCGGGCTAAGGCTTTTGCGCCATTGCTGCAACAAATGAAAATTGGGTTCGCCGCTGCGCCCCAACAGCTCTAACAGCGATTGATAGCCAGGCCATAACGTCACCAAAAAGCGGGCGGCCTGGCCAATCGTGGTCAGGCGAAAGCTGGCCTGCAAGTCGGCGGGTAGGGGCGGATAATCGGGGTACAGCAACGCCAACCCCTGCCGCACTTGATCCCCGCTAAGGGCGGGAAAGGCCAGGCGGCGACAGCGCGAACGAATGGTTGGCAACAGCGCGCTGGGCAGCGGGGTGGTCAGCAGGATTAGGGTTTGGGCGGGCGGCTCCTCAAGAGATTTCAGCAGGGCGTTTTGCGCCTGACGGGTCATGCTGTGCGCCTGATCGACCAGGGCGATGCGCCAGCCGTCATGCCCCGCCGCCAGCCGCAGAAAATCGGTCAGGCGGCGAATTTGCTCAATGGTGATGGTCATCCTGCCGCTTTGGCCAGTGGCTTCGGGCATCACCACGCAGCAATCGGGATGCGACAAATTGGCGACCTGTTGAAACACGGGATGGTCGGCGGCCAGGGCAAAGGCGGTTTCTGAGAGTGAATGGGGGGAAGTAGGGGGAGCGCTAGTGGCTGGCGCAGGATCTGGCTTGGGCGCTGGTTCAGGGGTGTTGACGGCCAGCAGATTCCCAAACAAGCCCAAGTCTTGCGCCGAATCGGCGGCGGAGCTGTGATTGGCAAAAACATCTTGGCCAGGTTGGGGCGCGCCCAGCGACCCCGCCAGCAGATAGCGTGCCAACCGCAAGGCCAGTGTCGCCTTACCAACGCCTGCTTCCCCCGTCAGCAACCAGGATCCCGCCAATCTGCCCGCCGCCAAAGCCTGTTGCAGCTGGTGAACAGGCGATTCCAACCCTATCAGATGGGGGTTGGTCAGCGGCGATAGCGCGGGCGATGCGGCGGTGGTGGAGTCGGGTGAACTGGTCATAAGGATGCGCCTACCCCGCCTGCGTCTGCGTTTGCGTCTGCTGCTGCAACGGCCAGCGTTGGGTCAGCAGGGTTAGCAGCTGGCTGGTCACCACTTCAGGCGGCTGGTTGGCATCCACCGTCACGATCCGATCCGACTCCTCAGCGGCCAGCTGATGAAAACCTGCGATACAGGCGGCGTGATCCAGCCCCGTATCCTGGCGCGTCCCCTTACTGCTGTCGGCCTGCAGGCGCCGTTGCACCTCCGCCAAGGGCAAATCGAGCAGAAAGGTGATGTCGGGGCGCAACCCATCACAGGCCAGCTGGTTTTGTTGGCGCAATAGGGGCAGCGGCAGGCCGCCCAACAGCCCCTGATAGACCAGGGTCGAATCGGTAAAGCGATCACAAATCACCCAAACGCCCGCCGCCAATTTCGGCTTAAGCACCTTGATCACATGTTGGTGACGCGCCGCCAGAATCAGGAACAGCTCGCTCAACGGTTGCCAATCTGCCTGTGGGTCGAAAAACAGCTGGCGCAGGGATTCCCCCTCCGCCGTGCCGCCCGGTTCACGGGTCAGGTAAACGGCAATGCCGCACCGTTGCAACTGTTCGGCCAGCAAACGCGCCTGGGTTGATTTGCCGCAGGCCTCCCCCCCCTCCAAGGTGATGAATCGGCCAACGGCGGGAAAGCCTAGCGTCACAACCTAACGGGGGCTGGGGCTGGTTGCCACAGCAGGGGAGGCGGCAGCGGTTGCGGGCTTAGATCCCCACATCAAATAGCGAAAGGCCTCAAACACACGGGCGGGGCCGCTTAGGCTGGTGGTATCGCTGGCCACCACCAACGGCACTTCTAATGGCTTGTTGGTACCATCGCCGCCCCCACCAACGCCACTGGTGACCACAATCGTGCCAACCTGGGTGCCGGCCTTAAGATCCGAGGGTATAGGGGAATTAAACACCGCTTTGGCCTTAATCGATCGTGCCTGCGCACGCGGAATGGTCAGTTGCAAGT
>VEQJ01000235.1 GCA_018883285.1 Alphaproteobacteria bacterium | reverse complement strand
CAGCCATGATGGGGGCGACGATCTGCATTTGCCAGATATCGTTTAGCTTTTGGGGTGTTCGTGCTGATTTATCGGCCGTAACTTTAGCAAAGGGTTGGTGACATGGCGGGTCATTCCCAGTTTAAAAACATTATGTACCGCAAGGGCGCGCAGGATGCGAAGCGTAGCCGCCTGTTCTCTCGCCTGGTGCGGGAGGTGATGGTGGCGGCCAGGGCGAATGCCGACCCTGCCAGCAACCCGCGCCTGCGCACCGCGATTGAGGCGGCGCGCGAAGCCAACATGCCAAAGGAAAATCTGGAACGCGCCATTAAAAAGGGCAGCGGGGAGGATGGCGGCGTGGTGTATGAGGAGGTGCGCTATGAGGGCTATGGCCCCGGCGGCATCGCCATTATTGTGGAGGGGTCAACCGACAACCGCAACCGCACCGCCAGCGATATTCGCACCATGTTCAGCAAGAATGGTGGCAATCTGGGTGAAAGCAACAGCGTGACCTTTATGTTCAAACACGCGGGCGAAATCACCTATCCCGCCCGCATCGGGCTGGATCAGGTCTTTGAGGCCGCCCTAGAGCTGGGGGCGGATGACGTACAGGGCGATGAGGAGGTGATTTCGGTGATTTGCGCCTCAGCCGACCTGGCATCCCTGCGCGATGGGTTGGAGGCCAAATTTGGCACGCCCGCCAGCGCAAAACTGGTTTGGCTGCCCCTGACCGCTGCCCCACTGGCGGGTGACAGCGCGGCGCAGGCGTTAAAGCTGTTGGATCAGTTGGATGGTTACGACGATGTGCAGGATGTGTACACCAATGCCGAATTCGCGGAATAATCGCCGCCTGCCTAGACCATGAAAGCCGTTCTGGGGCTGGATCCGGGGTTGCGTCACACCGGTTGGGCGGTGGTGGTGGCCGATGATCGCGGCGCCCTTAGCCTGACTGCCAGTGGCGTCATCGATGTGCCACCAGCAAAATTGAGCATGGCGGCGCGCCTTAGCCAGCTGTTCGATGCGCTGCAATCCACCCTGCAACCGCTGGCGTTTGATGAGGCGGCGGTGGAGGAGGTTTTTGTCAACAAAAATGCCAAAAGCTCGCTAACCCTTGGCATGGCGCGGGGGGTGGTGATGTTGGTGCCCGCCCTGCGCGGCATAGCGGTTTACGAATACCCCACCAACCTGGTCAAAAAATGCCTCAGTGGCTTTGGCCATGCCGACAAGGCGCAGGTGCAACAGATGCTGCGCCAGGTCATGGCGGGGGCAGACAACCTGCGCCCCGATGCCGCCGACGCCGCCGCCGTCGCCCTTTGTCATTGGCAGCATCGTCAATTGACCACGGCGGCTTAGTATCGTCCCAAAATTTGTGTTACGGCGCGAATCCCTTGGCCGCCCAGGCTCTTGCACGTAGCGTTAATGGTTTAAAATGAGGGTTCCTGCATTTTCTAAGGTCAATTGCATAGTACGATGTTGACTTTACATAGTTTAGACCTTACTATGACAAGTGTCAAGCTTACTTGGAGAAATTAATGACCACATCAGAGACAGAATTCGATTGGAAGACCTTGGAATATCAGACAAGATCCATTTTTAGTCCTGCAGCCCCTATAGATAATGCTCAACTATTCGCTGGCAGGAAACTTCAGATAAGGAGGCTCCTAGAGGCAATCAGTGAACGCGGCCGCCATGCTATTTTGTATGGAGAACGCGGTGTAGGAAAAACGTCACTTACTAACATTTTCCATATGTTAATTGGCGGCCAAGAAATTGGTCGTGTTAGAATACAATCATCTCCGCAAGATGATTTTTCTTCTCTTTGGGCAAAGGTTTTTCGGGACATTCATTTTTCTAATGTCGAAGATCAGGGATACGGCAAAGAAAAAACAATCGTTCACTCATTGGCTGATAAGTACAAGGATAAAATAACTCCCGACGATGTTGTACGAGAATTGCGCCCATTGGGACAAAAATCATCGGTGGTCGTGATTTTTGATGAGTTTGATAAAATCGAAAATACCGAGGCAAAATGCCTGATGTCTCATACCATCAAGGTGCTTTCTGATACAGGTGTAAACGTTACCATAACCCTTGTTGGTGTTGCAGACGATATAAATACACTGGTTGCTGAACATGAATCAGTGAAGCGGAATATCGAAGAAATAAAAATGCCACGTATGAGCAATGATGAGCTCAAGGAAATTCTAGATAATAGGTTCCTATTACTGGGGATGAAGATTGAACCAGATGCCCGATGGAAGATCATAACATTGTCTCGCGGATTACCAGAATATGTGCATGTTCTTGGTCGCAATGCTGCGGTAGAGGCAATTCAGAGTAAATCCCTCAATATCACTGAAGATCATGTTAATCAATCAATCCGTAACATGCTCATGCAATCAGACCAATCATCTAGCAACGCTTACGGATTAGCGATACAAAGCAATAGAAAGGATGCGCTTTATCGTCAGGTGTTATTAGCCTGTGCGATGGCGAAGACGGACGAGGAAGGTAGGTTTACCCTCGCTGCCGTGGTCGAGCCCTTAAGCCGAGTTCTTGGTCGCAAGCTAGAGA
>VEQJ01000017.1 GCA_018883285.1 Alphaproteobacteria bacterium | reverse complement strand
AGCCAGTATGGGGCGGCTACAGCTGCCACGGCGGGGGTGGGGTTGGGATTGACTGCTGCCACGGCTGTTCCGTTGGACGCCACGGCGCGCCAACGCTTTCTGGCGCAGTTTAACGCGCTGGGGGAGCAGGGTTTTCGGGTGCTGGGCATCGCCTATCGCGCGGTGGCGGCTGACCAGACTACCGCCCATGTTACGGATGAGAGTGAGCTGATCTTTGCGGGCTTTGCGGTCTTTCTGGATCCGCCGAAAATGGACGCCGCCGCCACGCTGAAGGAGCTGGCCAGCGATGGTATCCAGGTGAAGATCATCAGCGGCGATAATGAGCTGGTGATGCGCCACGTTTGCGGCCTGTTGAATTTTGATGTCGGGCGGATCATCACGGGGGATGAGCTGGCGCAGATGAATGACGAGGCGCTGTTTGCCGCGGTTGATAAGGCGCAGGCCTTTTGCCGCGTTACCCCCCAACAAAAAAGCCGCATCATCGCCACCTTGCAACGGCGTGGGCACACCGTGGGCTTTTTGGGCGATGGCATCAACGATGCACCCGCCCTGCATATGGCGGACGTCGGCATTTCGGTCGATGGCGCCACCGATGTCGCTAAGGAGGCGGCCGACATCATCCTGTTAGAATCCGACCTGTCGGTCATTCACGGTGGCGTGCTGGAGGGGCGACGGGCGGTGCTGAACACCGAAAAATACATCCTAATGGGTGCCAGCTCCACCTTTGGCAATATGGTCAGCATGGCGGGCGCCGCCCTGTTGGTGCCGTTTTTGCCGATGTTGCCGATACAGGTGTTGTTGAACGATTTGTTGTACGATCTGTCGCAAACGGCGGTGCCGTTTGATCGGGTGGATCCTGAGGCGTTGGCCAAACCCGTGCATTGGGATATTGGCCGCGTCAAACGCTTTATGTGGGTGTTTGGCCCCGCCAGCTCCCTGTTTGACTTTCTGACTTTCTACGTCTTGCTAAGGCTGTTTGACGGCGCCGAGGCATCGTTTCAGACCGGTTGGTTCATGGAATCGATGGTGACCCAGACCCTGATTATCTTTGCCATTCGTACCCGCAAGCCGCTGTTTCGATCTGCCCCCCATCCCCTATTGCTGGTGACGGCTTTTTCAATAGCGGCCATTGCGTTGATCCTACCCATTACGGCGGTGGGCGGCTGGTTCGGCCTTGTCCCCCTGCCTGCCAGCTTTCTGGCCTTTCTGGCGGGGGCGGTGTTGGCCTATTTCCTGCTGGTGGAGGGGTTAAAACACCTGTTCCGCAGGGCACTGCGTTAGGGTGTGGGTGTTGTGGGGGCATATTCTTGAAATTAGTTTGATGGCCTGAAACACTGCCAGCATCCTTTAACTTTTTTTGCTTTACACACATAGACTTTTAAAAAAAGAAAAATTCTATTGACATCCATGGTTAATTGTGAGTTATTATGTTTTTCTTTTAACGATTAAGGTTGATAAATGCTAGAAAAAAGTCTTGAGGTTGGTTATCGTTTAGGGGTTGGAGCCCTTGTAGTTGGTGCAACTACTCTTAGTAGTAGTCTTGTAGGGATTCTGCCAGAAAAAATCCCTGTACAATCAACCGATTCTCCAATCACGCAAACTTTAAAATCGGGCTACACAGGATTGGCAGGTCCTGGTGATCAAAATGGGGCTTTGGCTTTGGCTACAGCTGGCGGGGTTACAACTATTTTAGGATGGGCAATAGCCAGTATTTCTATTAAACAGATGGAGTAAAATGCGGCAGAGAAAAAAATCACAATACAGTATTAACTGTTGCTAATCGCGTAGTTATCGCAACAGCCGCAGCAGGCTTTGTCACTGGTCTAACGATTATGGGTAGTGCTATAACTCAAGACGGTCTTTACTCACCTATACCACCAGTGCCATCAATAGTTTTAACGCCTTCAGAAGGATATGCCAGCGGTACAGCCGTTGCACTAATATCAGGGGGTCTAGCTGTAGTTCACGTCGCAAGTCCTCCCTATCGAGGACTTCGTCGCAGGGACGAAAGGTCGCTCTAATCGCCCTAAAGATCATTCTTAAGGCAACGGCGGCGATGTAGTGGCCGATGGCATGCCGGGCGGGGTGTAGTATTCGCTGTGTTTGGTTAACAGCTGGCTGGTCTGAAACACTCCCTGCTCATCAAAGCGCCCCTCGGCAATCACCCCCTGGCCATCGCGAAACAAATCGGGCAACACCCCACGATAGCGAACGGGCAATTCGGCCTGGTCATCCATCACCACAAAGCGGGTGATGGGTTGGTCGGCATCCTGTTGAATGCTGCCAGCCTTTACCATGCCCCCCAACCGTTGTTTGCGATAGCGGACGCTATGGTTGGTGCCGCCCGCTGTCTTAGTGGGCACCATACCCGCCGCCAAAGCCTGGCTGGGGGTTTGAAAATACACCAACGACCCGCGCAATTGCCAGGCCAACACACTGCCCACCGTTAACGCGCCCAACACCACCGCGATCAGGGTGGCCAGGCGGCGATGACGTGGCAACCAACGGCGGGGGTTAGCCCTGTTCATGCGGATTAGCCTCTTTTTGGGTTGGAAGAGCTTCTGCACTAGCCTGGTCGGTCATCCCATCGGCGGTCGCTTCAAGCTGACTGCGGCGCCAGTTGATCCAGCTGTGCCATCCCAGCGCCAACAGGGCGAACGCGCTGACCCCATAGGCCGACAGGATATAGCCGAAGTATGGAGTGGCCATCATGATGCGGAATCCTGGTTAGGCTTGGGCTGTGGCGGGGGCGATGACGGTGACGGGGGTTGCATGAGGCGCCAACTGGCCGCCCGCTGCTTATGCTGGCGCAACAGGGTCAGCAGGCGCCAACGGAACAGCAACAGGCCGTAACCGCTATAGGCCACCGCCATCCACAACAGGGGGCTTAGCATGCTGCTGGGCATGGCCACCCCACCACGGCGCAGCACGCTGGCCGGTTGATGCAGGGTTTGCCACCATTCGACCGAAAACCGTATCAGGGGTAAATCAATCGCGCCCAACACCAACAGCCAGGCACCAATCTTTTGCCCGCGCCCCAATACCCCCTGATGTGTTCCCTGCTGCCTTTGACTCTGGCCTCCCCCCTGCGCCGCCACCAGCATATAGCTGAGATACAGGAAAAACAGCACGAAGACGCTGGTCAAACGGGCATCCCACACCCACCAGGTTCCCCACATCGGCTTACCCCACAGCGCGCCCGTAATCAGCGTTAGCCCCGTCATGGTCAGGCCAATCGGGGCGGCCGCCTGGCAGATCAAATAGCCCAGCGGCGCTTGATAAACGATGGCCAGCCCCGCTGCCAACGCCATGCCGGCATAAATCATGCTGCACAGCCAGGCGGCCGGCACATGCACATACAAAATCCGTACCGCCTGCCCCTGTTGATAATCGGGCGGCGATAGCCACAGCGCCTGGGTCAGCCCCACCGCAAAAGCGATCAGCGTCACCACCACCAGCCAGGGATAGGCGGCGTTAAGCCAGCGGGTTAATTGTCGGGGGGTGACGGCGAACATCAAGGGCGGCGGCTCTGAACAAAGGACTTGGGTTGGGGTGATATGGGTAAGGGTGGATGGGGGAGGGATCGGCTAGCCGTCATCACTCAGCGTCAGCCATTGCCCCCCAACCAGGGGTACAACCACCAGGTATAGGACGCTTAACGCCAACTGCCAAGCCAACGATTGCAGCATGGCGGCGGGGCTGTTGCTGGTGTCGATTAGGGTTGCCCACACCGCCATCCCGCCAACCAGCAGGGGTACCGCCAGCGGCAGCAGCACCAGCAGGCCTAGCAGCCCCGTACCACCGCCACCGCCCTCGGCCGCCCCCGCGCCATCCTGCTCTAACCCTAACAGCAGCGCGCTGACCATGCTGCATAGCGCCGCCAGCCCCAGACTGCCGATTATCAGGGAGGCGGCCAACCCCATCACTGCCATCAGCCCCAGCGGTTGATGACCAATCGGAAAGGCCAGCAGCAGCAGCGGGCTTAGCAGCAACAGGTTGATCAGCAGCAATCCCCATAACGCCAACAGCTTAGCCAGCAACAAAAGGCTCAGGCGGCACCCGCTCTGGCGCCAGAAATTCAGGCTGTCGTTGGCGCTGTCCACCCGCCACAACCGATCGCCCGCCAACAACGTGGTCAGCAGCAGGTTGCCCCACAGCAGCAATCCAGGCAGCAGGCCAGCAATGCTGGACGGTAGGTCCCACCCGCTTAGCAAAAACGCCTGCAACCCCAACAACAACCACCAAAATGCGGTGGGCAGCAGGCTGTCGGCCAGCCGCCGTTGCATCAATCGCCCCTCACGCCCCAAATGCATCCACAATTGCTGGCCAAAATGCGCCATCATGACAGTTCCCAAATCGTAGCCGCAAGCGGTAGCGGTTGATGGCTGGTAAACAGGCACAGCCCGCCCGCCGCCACATGATCCTGCAGGCATTGCACCAATCGGCCAACCCCCGTTTGATCCAGCGCGGTGGCGGGCTCATCCAGCAGCCACACGGGGCGCCAAGGCAGTACGGATAGCAGGCACAGCCCAACCCGTTGCCGTTGCCCCGCCGATAGGGTGCCAACCAATTGCGTCGCCGCCGCCTGCAACTGCCAGCTGGCCAACAGCGCATCCAGATTAGGCGGGGGCGGTGATGGCTGTTGTTGCTCGGATGGCTTGCTTGGCAAATGCCACAGCCGTTGCCAATAGCGCAAATTTTCCACCACCGTCAAATGGGGGTGCAGGGGGTAACGATGCCCCAGCAGCAGGGTGGTGGGGTTAACCGCCGCATTATCCGCAAAGCCGCCCTGGCCAGTTGACCAGGCAACAGTGCCCGCCAACGGTTGCCGCAAGCCCGCCAGAATCTCTAGCATCGTGGTTTTGCCGACCCCGTTGGCGCCGCGCAGCCAGACGGCCTGCCCCGCTTGCCAATGCGCCTCAACCCCCTGCCACAACAGCCGCTGCCCGCGTTGTGCGGCCAGCCCTGTGATGATTAGCGCTGGATGGTTTTCGCATGGAGGTGATTGCGGTGGCACGATTGCCAATGGCCTAAGGCGCCAGAATTTGACTGGCCAATGCCGCCCAATCGACGGTGGGTTCCCCGCCGCTGCTGGCTGGCTTGCCCGTTTTGCCTGATTTTTTTGTGCTGGCGGGTGGGGTGGCCACCATCGGCAGCGGTAGAGACTGACGGGTTGGGCTGTTCAAACCTTGACAGGCATCGGCGGCGGAGGTTTTGTCCGAACTGCTGTTGGAAAAACAGCGCAAGCTAGCGGGCAATTTTTCCAATTCTGGCCGCACCACCACATGGCTTAGCGGTTGATTGCTCCACCCGGGCAATGGCGTGGCGATATAGGCATCGGTGGCGGGATACAACAGCGCCACCGATTGAATGCGCGGCTTGACATCCTCCGCCAGGCGGTTAACCAGCACGGGCAGGGCGCCACCCCCCGCCCCAATCCCAATCAGGCGGATGCGATCCCGTTGCCGCACACCCAGGTAATGGCGAATGGTGCGCTCCAGATAAATCTGCCCCTGCTCAGCGGTGCGGCCAGCCCACAAGTACCGCAACCAATCAAAGCCAATCACGCTGGCACCCTGTTGGGTTAGGGCTTCGGCCAAGGCTTGCTCCCGCGCTGTCCAACCGCTGATATCGCTGACGATCAGCACCAGCGCGCCGTTGTTGGCCTGCGGACTGTTGGCGGGCGTTGTGGGGGCGGCGGCGTTGTTGGTTGTTGCGCCAGGATTGGGGGCGGCGGCGCTGTTCCCCACCGATGATGCAGGAATTTCCACCAGCGATAGGCCATCCAACTCTTGCACTTGGGCATAGCTGGGCTTGGTGGTTTGCGACAACAACCACTGCAAATTGGTTTTCAGAGGGGTGCGCCAGCTGGACAACGGCTGCCAATCATCACTGACGCTGTCCAATTCCAACAGACGCGCTTTTTTGAATGGCCGCAACGCGCTTTTTTCATAGTTGATGACCTGGCAGTCATAGGGGCGCGGCGCATTAATCACCAGCCATGAATTGCTGACTGCCAGTGGGCTAGGCTCCGCCCCCTCACAAGGGCTGCGGCTTAGGCGCAAATTGGGGCAATAGTTCATACCAACGCCCCCCGCAAACTGGCCGGCGGGCGCGGTGCGTAACAGCTGATGCGCCAGATTGGAACCCTCACCCAGACCCGCCAGGATGGGGGGTTGGGCGGTTGACTGCTGCCAGCGCTGACCAAATTGCTGCGCCACCGCCGTCGCCTGATCGCGTAACCCGCTGCAGCTGGGGGCTGGATTGGCTTTGTTCAGGCCATCGCCACCCGCCATAAAGCTGCGGCTGTTCACTCCCACCACGCCATAGCCCAGCTGATTAAACTGCCGCGCGACGGTTTCGGTTTCCTGTGACCAGCCACTTTTGGGTGAGAATAGTAGCACCACGGGTTGGTTGTTGACCTTGCTTGGTTTGTACAGTTTCAGGTTTGATCCCACCTCGGTCGCTGCCCAGCCTTGCGTAATACCGCCCGCCAATAGAAGGAATGTAAAAATGGCCATAATCAGGCCACGCTTACCCATTGCTATCAACCCGAATGTAGAAAATTTATTTGCCATCTTATTCATGTGTCGCGCCATGCTCCTGTAGATTGGTTCTGTATGCACTTCTAACCAACTCTTAACCAAAGTGCGATCATAATCGTGGAAGCGGTCAGTCGCAATTGCTAATCCATGCCAAGCCTTGGGTTAAAAAACGACTGGCTGGTACCAAAGATTGATTGCTTGTTCGGCAATTTCCTACTGTTAGCCTGTGCCCATGCTTGTTGCCCTTTATACACCGCTTAGCGCAAGCTCTGATCAAGAATCCATGCTGGATTGGCGCTGGTACTTGGCATGGCGTGACGCGTTGACCGCCCTGAATTGCACCATTGAGGATGGCAGCGATTTTCCTACCCTGTATTCTGGATCCCATAAGTATCAGCAGGATCGTATTCGCAGCTTAGCTTTTAATCATGCCGATCGCTTAGCCAATAGATGGATGGCTCGTTTACGACACAAACGTCCAAAATTATGGATAACCCTTCAGCCCTATCATCAGGCACCCGATTGGGTCGGCATGCATGTCTGTCAAGAATTGCAGATTCCCTATCTAGTGGTTAATCCCACCATTATCCCCGAAGAGGTTGCGGGATTTTGGCGTGATGGATATCAGCAAACGGTGGAGGGTGTCCAAAGAGCCAGCAAAGTGATTGTTCAAAGCCTGGATAATCAAGCAACTTTAAAAATGCTGATTGCTGCCACCGATCATGACCAGAAATTGCAGCCGTTAAAACCGTTTATCAATCCTGAGGATTATTTGGCCGCGCGTAAGGATCATTACGCCAGCCGTCAGGATGTGGCGCAAAAATTTCGGATGGATCCCAACAAAATTTGGCTGCTGGCGGTTGCCCCCTTTCAGGCTGGCTTGGTTATGGATAGCTTTAGGCTGTTGGCCGAAAGCCTGACCATGGTAAAGGATCCGCCCTGGCAATTGATGGTTCTGGGCAGTGGGTCAAAATTGGATCTGGTGCGTGAGGCTTTTGCAGGGCTGCCCGCCCAAACAGTGTTTAGCTATAATGTTAGTGCTGATGCCGTCCATCATGGTTTTTTTGGTGCAGCCGATGTTTTCGTTTGGCCAGCCCTTAACCCTGGTCAGAATTACGCGCTGCTTGAGGCTTTGGCGGCGGGATTGCCGACGGTCACTGGTAAGTCGCGTTTTAATCAGGAATTGATTGCCCCCAATCAAACGGGGCTGATTGTCAAAGATAATAATCCATGGGCGATGGCGGAGGGCATCAGCCGATTGATTGAAAATCCAACCTTGCGCCAACAATTCTCCAAAGCTTCTATTGCCAAAGTTCAGGCTGATCATCACCAGCGGCATGCGTTGCCTATTCTGCAAAAGCTGTTTCAGCAGCTGGTTCCTGCATCCGCGCGCCCTATCAATCGCTAAGGTGGCCAAACCGACTGCCAACCAAATGGCAGCTGCATAAAAGAAAAGGGGCTAAGGGAAAATCCATCACCCTTAGCCCCTTTATTTTGGTCGTTAGCACTGGTCAAGATAGCTTGCCCCAGGCCAAGTTTGTTTAGCCAGCCAGGCCAGCCAATGCCGCCAACAGCAGCAATGCCACCACATTGATGATCTTAATCATCGGGTTAATTGCTGGCCCCGCGGTGTCCTTATAGGGGTCACCCACCGTATCACCGGTTACGGCCGCTTTATGGGCATCTGAACCCTTGCCGCCATGATGACCTTCTTCAATGTACTTTTTGGCATTGTCCCAGGCACCACCACCGGCGGTCATCGAAATCGCCACGAACAGACCCGTCACGATCGTGCCCATCAGCATCGCCCCAACCGTGGTCAATGCCGCGGTTTGGCCGCCAATTTGGTTGATGATGATGTACACCAGGATGGGTGACAGCACAGGCAGCAGGGAGGGGGCAACCATCTCTTTAATAGCCGTTTTGGTCAAAATATCGACCGCACGGGCATAGTTTGGTTTTGCCTTACGCTCCATAATGCCAGGAATCTCCTGAAACTGGCGACGCACCTCCAACACGATGACGGAACCTGCCCGCCCGACCGCGGTCATCGCCATGCCGCCGAACAGATAGGGCAACATACCGCCCAGGAACAGGCCGATTACCACATAGGGGTTTTGCAGGGCAAAGGTAACATCCAGGTTGGGGAAGTAGTGCCGCAAATCCTCGGTATAGGCGACAAACAGCACCAACGCAGCCAGACCGGCGGAACCGATGGCATAACCCTTAGTCACGGCCTTGGTGGTGTTACCAACCGCATCCAGGGCATCGGTAACCTCACGCACCTCACTGGGCAGACCCGACATCTCGGCAATACCACCAGCGTTATCGGTGACGGGGCCATAGGCATCCAGGGCAACAATCATGCCCGACAAGGCCAACATGGTCACCGCCGCAATCGCAATCCCAAACATACCAGCGTTCAAAAAGGACACCAGAATGGCTAGGCTGATAATCAGCACGGGCATGGCGGTTGCCTCCATCGACACGGCCAAACCCTGAATCACGTTGGTGCCGTGACCTGTGGCGCTGGCCTGGGCAATGGTGTGAACAGGGCGAAACGCGGTTGAGGTGTAGTATTCGGTTACCCAAACCAACATCCCCGTTACCACCAAGCCAACCAATGAACATTGGTATAGGTGCGCCAGCGTTACCAGGCGGCCACCAATATCAAAGGATGCACCCGCCCCAAACAGCTTTTCCAGAACCACATAGATTCCCACCGCGGACAAAATGCCCGTAACCGCCAACCCCTTATACAGGGCGCGCATGATTTTCTTGCTGCCATCCAGGCGGACAAAAAAGGTACCGATGAGTGAGGCAATCAGGCAGATGGCGGTAATCGCCAACGGCAACAGCATCATTTTGTGCAGCAACAGGGCGTTACCAGCAAAGGCAATCCCCGCCAACAACATGGCCGCCACAATTGTTACCGCATTGGTTTCAAACAGGTCGGCCGCCATCCCCGCACAGTCCCCAACATTGTCACCAACGCTGTCGGCAATCGCCGCGGGGTTGCGCGCATCATCCTCAGGGATGTTCAGCTCAATCTTACCAACCATATCACCACCAACATCGGCGCCCTTGGTAAAGATACCGCCACCCAAACGGGCGAAGATGGAAATCAACGATGCCCCAAAGCTTAGGCCAATCAGCGATTCGGCCAGTTTGCGTGAATCAATCGTCCCCGCCCCCTGCAACCCATGCAGATACAGGTAGTAGGCGGCTACCGCCAACAGCGAAAAGGCCACCACCAGCATGCCGGTAATCGCACCCGCGCGAAAGGCGATGCTAAGCCCTGCACCCAACCCATGGCGGGATGCCTCCGCCGTGCGCACATTGGCACGCACCGACACATTCATCCCGATATAGCCCGCCAGACCCGATAACACCGCGCCCAGCACGTAACCAACCGTCGGATAGATTCCCAGCAAGCCGTAGATGATGGCGCCAACCACCACACCCACAATGCCGATGGTGCGGTATTGACGATTCAGATAGGCCGAGGCCCCCTCCTGAATCGCGGCGGCAATTTCCTGCATCGCGCTGTTGCCTGGCGATGAGGCCAGCACCGAACGGGCGGTTAAAACGGCGTACAGCAGTGCCAGGGCGCAGCTGCCAAAAATCAGCAGCAGGCTTAATTGGTTAACATCCGTCATGATACTCATGATGATTTATTCCTCGTGAAAAGGTAGGGGGAAGGGGGTAAAGAATGGGGCAGTCTAAAAACTGTTGGCGGTTTTGGCAAGTGCCTGCAGCAAACGGTCGTTTTCCTCAGGCGATCCCACCGTTACCCGCACCGCGTTGGGCAGATCGGCACTGCGGTTGCGGGCAATAACCCCGCCGCCTTGGCAGCGCGCCATAAAGGCCGCCGCGTCGGTGGTGTGCAGCAGCAGGAAGTTGCCACAGCTGGGAAATACCGTCAGCACGGCGGGATCCTGCGCCAGGGCTGCCGCCAGCCGTTGCCGCTGTTCCACCAACACCGCCCGCCGCTGCTGCGCCAGCTCTAAACCCGCGGGCGACAAGGCCTCCAACGCCACCGCAATCGTCGGCGCCGACAGCGGATAGGCGGGCAATACGCCGGCCAGCTTAGCAATCAGGCGGCTATCGGCGATTAACGCCCCCAACCGCGCCCCCGCCAGCCCATAGGATTTTGACAGGGTGCGCATCACCATCAGATTGGGATAGTCGGCCAGACGCGCCGCCCAACTGGGTTGACCCGTAAACTCCTGATAGGCCTCATCAATCACCACCATCGCCCGCTGGCTAAGGCCATCCAGCAGTCTGGTCAGCTGGCCATCGTCCATCAGATGCCCCATCGGCGCGTTGGGGTTGGGGATAATCAGCAGTTTTTCATGCGCCTGCCACCCCGCCAAAATCGCATCAACATCCAAATCATAGCCATGATCGGGGCGCAGCCGCACCATCCGCACGGGGGAGGCGTTGATGGCGGCGTGAATCTGGTAAATCGCAAAGGTGGGCGGGCACAGCACCACCCCATCCTGCCCCGATTGGCAAAAGCTGCGGATTAGCAGGTCGGGAATCTCCTCACTCCCCCTGGTCATTAGTATTTGATCTGCCCCAACCCCATACAGCTTGGCCAGCTGGTCGCGCAACGCCTGCGGCTGCGGGTCGGGATAGCGATTGCTGTGACAACTGGCGGCAAAATCGCCATAGGGCGGCCACGGGCTTTCGTTCGCATCCAGCCATACCCTGCCTCTTATCCACATCTGACGCTGCCGACGAAG
>VEQJ01000234.1 GCA_018883285.1 Alphaproteobacteria bacterium | reverse complement strand
TATCTCGGCAGGCTCCGCCATTCGCCCCAAGCCATATTCGCCGCAAGCCATATCGCCCTCATTTGGCCCCACCAGCTGCACCCCACGCGCCAGCAATGTCGCCAAATGCCCCTGGGTGGCGGGATGTTCCCACATGCGGACGTTCATGGCGGGCGCCAGCAGAATCGGCTGAGTGGTGGCCAGGCAGGTGGTGGTGGCCAGATCGTTGGCCAGCCCCAATGCCAGCCTTGCCATAAAATCGGCGGTGGCGGGCGCAACCACGATTAAATCGGCCTTTCGCCCCAGTTGGATATGCCCCATCTCCTGCTCATCAGTCAGGTTAAACAGCTCGCTATACACCTTACCCTGGCTGACGCTGCCAATGGTCAGGGGGGTAACAAAGGCCTTGGCCGATTCACTTAACACCGTGGTCACCGCAACCCCTGCCCGCCGAAACTGTCGGATTAGTTCAGGTGTTTTATAGGCGGCGATTCCGCCCGTAATGATCAAAAGAATTTGCACTGTTACGCCCCACCCATTAACGCCAGCCGTTATTTTTTTAGCCCGCCACCCCGCGATGCAGGGCAACGATACCCCCACTGTAGTTCACCCAGTCGACTTGCGCAAAGCCCGCGCTTTGCATCCGCTCTGCCAAATCCTGCTGCGGCGGAAAGCGGCGAATACTTTCCACCAAATAGCGATAGGAGGCCGCATCGCCCGCCACCAGCTGCCCCAGGCGGGGAATCACCGCAAAGGAATAGGCATCATAGGCGCGGTTCAGCAGCGGGTTGGTGGGGCGGCTGAATTCCAGGCAATAAAAACGCCCCCCAGGTTTCAACACCCGTCGCGCCTCCGCCAGGCTTTGCGCCAAATCGGTGACGTTACGCAGGCCAAAGGCAATGACATAGGCATCCACACTGGCATCGGGATAGGGCAAGGCCTCCGCCACGCTATCCACCCAGGCGGTTGGTTGTGGCCAGCCATGATCGAAAAAACGATCCCGCCCAACGCGCAACATATCGATGCTGGCATCCACCACCTGCAAATCACCGACCATCCCCAACTTTGCCAAACGCTGTTGCAACAGCTGGGTGATATGCCCCGTGCCGCCCGCCACGTCCAACAGGCGGATACCGTTAAACAGCTGTACCGACTGCACCAACTGGCGCTTCCACACATGCTGCCAACCCGCACTCATCAGGTCATTCATCAGGTCATAGCGGCGGGCAACCTTGGCAAAGACTTCGCGCACCGCCGCCGCCTTATCCGCTGCTGGCAATTCCTGAAAGCCAAAGGGGCTGGTTGATGGCATCATTTTACCTTTTTAGGCCGCCGTGCCGCTGGCCTGTACCAACACCCGCAAGCCCGCCAGGCCAGGAAAGGTACGGGTAATCAGGTACAACGGCATCTCGGCCATATAGCTGCCAAAACGCCCCTTATCGCTAAAGCGCGGCACAAAATATTGATCCAACAGCTTGCCAAATTGCGGAATCAAATCCCCCGCGATATAGACCCCGCCAAAGGCGCTGTAGCACATGGCATAATTGCTGGCCACCGTTCCCAAAAATTGGCAAAACAGCTGCAGGGTTTGGGCGCAAACAGGGCATTGGCTGGTTAGGCCAAGCTCAATAATGGATTCCACATCCAGGGGCTGATAATCCTGCCCCGCAAGCTGGCTAAGGATACGATGCATTTCCAACAGCCCCATATCCGACAAAACCCGTTCGACCGACACATGCCCATCATAGCGTTGGCGCATCTGTTGCAACACCCGATCCTCAAGATCATTAAAGGCTGGCAGGGTGGTGTGACCCGCCTGGGTAATCACCAAATCCCAGCTGCCATCCAGGTTGGGCAGGGATGCGGCAAAGCCTGTACCGCTGGTTGCCCCCAACACGATTTTTGGCGCAAACAGATCCGTTTTCCCCTCTTGCAGGGTGATAATGTCGCCGCCGCCCAAATAGGGTAAGGCCAGCCCAATCGCCGCAAAATCGTTGATAACGGTCAGGCTGTTGAAATTCAGGCGCTTTTCCAACTCAGAGACCGAAAACGACCAATGCGGGGTAATCAGCTGAATGGAATCGCCGCGCACGGGTGCCGACACCGCAAACACCGCATTGTCGGGCAGGTTGGTCAGCTCGATAAGGCGATAATACTCCTCCACCGCCTCTGCCATGTCGGGATAATCCTTGCACAACAGGCGGTGGGCATCGGTAATCTGGCCATTTTCCTGCAACAGGCCAAAGCGCGCATACATCCCCCCCACCCGCGCCAGCAGGGTAAAGGGGGTTGGCCGCTCAGCGTTTGGTTTTACTTTTAACAAACAACTGGCGGCAACGATGGGCATCTTTAGCCTTTCCCACCACAAGAAGTTGGGATGCAGGTTGGCCTATGGCGCATCATAAAGCTTGTCATAGCGCCTGCCCCCCCCTTCTAAGCTGCGGCCTGCTGGTACTTCTTCCGCAACACCTTTGCCGCGTCAATCATCGCGGCCAAGGCGGGCTTAACCTCCTGCCACTTGCGGGTTTTCAGGCCGCAATCGGGGTTAACCCATATCTGCTCTGGCTTCAGGCGGGCAGCGGCCAGCTCCAAC
>VEQJ01000233.1 GCA_018883285.1 Alphaproteobacteria bacterium | reverse complement strand
CATCATGGCCGCCTGAACATGACGCGCTAGGGGAAACGCCACAGGAAAATTGCGGTGGTATAGGGCTTTCCCCGCATCGGCTGGTAATGGATGGTGAGCAGGCCGCCCTGCCGCCCGCCAGCGTTGATTTGGTGGTCAGCAGCCTGGCGGTACAGTGGTTCACTCAGCCCGCTATCAGCCTGCCTGGCCTGTTGCGGCTGTTAAAGCCTGGGGGGCAGCTGTGGATCAGCACGCTGGTGCGGGGCAGTTTTGATCAATGGCGGCGCGATTGTGATCAGGCGGCCTTGCCAACGGGAATTATCCCCCTGCTTAGCGAGGGGCAGCTGGTTGACATGCTGTCGGGGTACGCTTCCCCAACAGAAGTCTCCCAAGCCGAAGGCCAGGTTTTGGGGCAGGGAGCAGGCCAAGTACCCCCGCCGCAAAAGGGGCAGGTAAGCGGTCAAGTGCATAAGATGTTGCGACCCTATGCCAGCGCCCTGGCGTTTTTGCAGAATCTACGCGCCATCGGGGCGCATCATCCCGCCGCCGATCATCGCCCCGTCAACGCGGGGCGGTTGCGTCGGCTGCTAACAACCCTGCCCACCCCCTATCCCGTCAATTATCATGTGTGGATCGGGTGCATGACGGTTTGATGGATGCTATAACCACTGGCATGGACACCCTGTTTGCCAATCATCTTGCCCCGCCGCCGCCCTTGGCGGAACAGTTGCGCCCGCAAAGCCTGGATCAGGTGGTCGGGCAACCGCATCTGCTGGGGCAGGGGGGCACCCTGACCCGTCTGTTGGCACAGGGGCATTTGCCCAGCCTGATTTTCTGGGGGCCACCAGGGTGCGGCAAAACCACCCTGGCCAGGCTGTTAGCCAGCCAGGCCAAGTTGCAGTTTGAGCAGGTGTCGGCGGTTTTTACGGGCGTGGCGGAGCTGAAAAAAATCTTTGAGGCGGCACGGGCACGGCGCCAAGATGGCATCCGCACCCTGTTGTTTGTTGATGAAATCCACCGCTTTAACCGCAGTCAGCAGGACAGCTTTTTGCCCTATATGGAGGATGGAACGATCACCCTGCTGGGCGCGACCACCGAAAACCCGTCTTTTGAGCTGAACGCCGCGTTGCTGTCGCGCGCCCAGGTGCTGGTGCTGCGTCGGTTGGATGAGGCCGCGTTGGAGCAGTTGTTGCAGTCGGCGGAACAGACGGTGGGGCATCCGATGCCGATTACTGCTGATGCCCGCAGCTGGCTGTGTCAGGCGGCGGATGGTGATGGTCGTTACCTGCTGAACATGGCCGAACAGCTGTTGGCGATGCCAGCCACCCAGCCGCCGTTGGATAGTGCTGCGCTGGCCAGCCACCTGCAACAGCGGGCTGCCCAGTATGATAAGGGGCAGGATGGCCATTACAATCTTATTAGCGCGCTGCACAAATCCCTAAGGGGCAGCGATGTTGATGCAGCCCTGTACTGGTTGGCGCGGATGTTAACAGCGGGGGAGCAGCCTATTTTTCTGCTGCGTCGCCTGACCCGTTTTGCTAGTGAGGATGTTGGCATGGCTGACCCAACCGCCCTGACTCAGGCAATCAGCGCGTGGCAGGCCTATGAGCGTTTGGGCAGTCCAGAGGGGGAGTTGGCGATTGTTCAGCTGGTGCTGTATTTGGCCACCGCGCCCAAATCGAACGCCGTCTATGTCGCACAAAAGGCGGCGATGGCGGCGGCGAATAGCAGCGGCAGCCTGCCCCCACCCAAACATATTCTGAACGCGCCAACCAAGTTGATGAAGGCGGAGGGTTATGGCGCGGGCTATATCTATGACCATGACACCGCCGCTGGTTTTTCGGGTCAAAACTATTTTCCCGACCAACTGCCCCGCCAATCTTTTTACCAACCACGCGGCCAGGGGCGGGAAGCCCAAATCCTGGAACGGCTGAAACACTGGGAAAAATTGCGGTCAAAGGGTTAGATGCGGGGGGCGATGCGCATGCGTTTGTGCAGAATACGAATCACTTCAATCGTATTTTTCTGGGTGCGATAGACGATCACATGAGCCCCCACAAGATAGCATTGATGGTAAGCGGATGGTGAGTTGTCTTCAGGATAACCAAGATAGGGATAGTTGATAGCGTTTGAAAAGCCTGATGCAATTTGTCACGATAGGCCAAAAGCTGTTGATCTCCCCATTGTTCCCCTGTGTAGCGCAAAGTGTCGATAAGATCGTTTCGAGCGGCAGCGGAGAGTTTCAAAGTCTTTTTATGGGAGGACATCGGGATCGATAGGGGTGTCACCATGCATGGCGGCGATGGCGGATTGCGTGGCCAACTCCATCAAATCATCATCGTAAACCGCTGCATTGCCCGTATTCAGTTGCTCTTCGCCTTTGGCAATCGCCATTTGCCAAGCCTTAATCCGATCGTCTTCGCTTTGCATGCGGCGTATGGCATCCCGAATAACCTCAGTCGCGCTACCGTATTAACATTCCATAAAAACAGATAACATCAGGCGGCGGCGGCGTAGGCTGTTTTGGGGTGTTGGAAAAAGCTGGCAATCTTGGCGGGCATAAAAGACAGCTTCGTCAAGTAATCCTCAAGCTTTCGGTGCAATGAATCA
>VEQJ01000016.1 GCA_018883285.1 Alphaproteobacteria bacterium | reverse complement strand
AATCATTACGAATACCACTTTCATCGCCCCAATGTATATCCGCATTACTGTCTTTTGCTTGTTGCACAATTGTCGGATAGACTTCTGCAAGCCATTTCTTTACTTGCTCAGGCTGCTGTTCCGCAGCACGCTTCGCCGGTTTTTGCGGTGTAAATCCCCACCTTTTTAAGTATAAAGCCACCGTGCTTCTGCCAATATTTATATGAAATCTCGTTTTAATAAGCTCCATAACCGCGCCACATGTCCATAAAACAAAGGGCAACTTGAGCTGATCTGGGCAACGGTCGCGTATAAGCTTCTGTATTTCATTGCATTGTTGCGCACTCAATATCCCGCCTTGCCCCTTAAAGCGCCCACGCCTCTTCAGCCCAATCGCCCCCGCATCACGCCGATATTCGTTCAGCCATCGCGTTACCGTCCCGCGATGCACACTCAAATTTTTCGCTATTTCTCCGTGGGTTAGCCCGCTTTCACGCTGCGCAACAGCCAGCCGCCGCACCTCCGCCTGCGCCGCCAATCCCAATTTCCGTGCATCCCGCTTTTCCATCCCTCCTTATACCATCTCCCCACCCAAAAGTCATCCTTTTTCTTAGAATGTTAATACCAGTGGCTATATCGAAAGCGATCCAAACAATCATTACAATTATTCAACGACTGTATCCCTTGGTCCGGGCGGCAAAAATAAACAGCCAGAACTTGAGGCTATAGCTCGAGAATTTACAAAAAAGCGCTAAACCACGGGATTTTTCAGAATTTCGGCCAGTTCTTGATAGCCGTCGGCCAGGTTGGCGCGTTCGTGGCGGTCTTGTGACAGGAAATGTTCCAACGGCTCATGGAACAAAATCGCCTCATCAATCTGGGGGTCGCTGCCACGGCGATAGGCGCCCAGCCGTATCAGCTCTGCCATGTCTTCATAGCTGGACAACAGCTGGCGGGCGTGGCGCAGCAATTGCGTCTCCTCCTTGCTATTGCAGCCTGGCATGGTGCGGGAAATGCTGCGCAAAATGTTGATGGCGGGATAGCGCCCCCGCTCAGCGATTTTGCGATCCAAGACGATATGACCATCCAAAATCCCGCGCACCGCATCGGCAATCGGTTCATTCATATCATCCCCCTCCACCAACACGGTGAACATGGCAGTGATGCTGCCACTACCGACCAGGCCGGGCCCCGCCCGTTCCAGCAGTTTGGGCAGCTCGGCAAAAACGGTAGGGGTATAGCCCTTGCTGGCAGGGGGTTCGCCCGCCGACAGGCCGATTTCGCGCTGCGCCATCGCAAAGCGGGTAACGCTGTCCATCAAACACAGCACGTTTTTGCCCTGGTCACGGAAATATTCGGCCACCGCCAGGGTGGTTTGCGCCGCCTGCCGCCGCATTAGGGGCGATTCGTCGGAGGTGGCGATGATCAGCACCGATCGCGCCAGCCCCTCTGCCCCCAGATCGTCATCGATAAACTCCTGCACCTCGCGCCCGCGCTCACCAATCAATCCAATCACGATAACATCGGCAGTGCTGTAGCGCGCCAACATGCCCAGCAATACCGATTTCCCAACCCCCGATCCGGCGAAAATCCCCATCCGTTGCCCCTTGCAACAGGTTAGAAAGGTGTTGATAGGCCGCACCCCAAGGTCAATTTTTTCTCCCACCCGTTGCCGCAGGTTGGCGGGCGGCGGGCTGTTGCGTAACGACATGCCGACTGCCCCCTCCGCCATCGGCCCTTTGGCATCAATCGGTTCGGCCTTAGCGTTGATAACCCGCCCTAACCAACTGTTATCGGGATAGATAATCGGCTCCGCCCGCAGCATCTCAACCCCCTGCCCCAACCCAACCCCATCCAACAGGCCAAAGGGCATGGCCAAGGCCTTGCCATTACGAAAGCCAATGATTTCCGCCTCAATCGCCTTGGTACCGCGCCCCTGAATTTTGCAGCGGTCACCAATGCTGACCTCCTGCGTGATGCCGCCAATCTCCAACATCATGCCCAGCACGCCGGTGACATGGCCAAACAGCTGAACGGGCTGAAGGCGACGAATTTCGGCCAAAAGCGCGTTATAGCTAGACACGACGGCTCCTAAAGCAAAAAAAAGGGGGCTACCTTAGTCTGAATCGGTTGTGTTAACGGTTGGTTAAAGGCGTTATAGTCGTTCCAATTTAGAAATATACAGCCTGCGAAAATGTTACGAGGTCGAGAAACGGAGCGGCCAGGCGCGCCATAGCACAGCGACGGCGGGAGTGTACATAGACGTACATGAGCACCGTATCACAGAGATCGTGACATTTGCAGCACTGTAGATTTCTAAAGTGGAATGACTATAGCTGGTTTTACGGGCTAACGCGCCAATGGTCAACGGGGGCAAGTTATGATTGGGCTATAGACGCCACTGCTAGAAAATTGAGTTGGGTTAATACAGAGCGGGGGCGGATAGTTAGGTGTTTTTAACCAACCTTCGACATTATTGATAACGTTATCCAAAGTCGTTCCAGGCAGGTAATGGGGTGCATAATCCCCCGCAAACATTTCTGATACAGGCCAATTTAAGGCCAAATCAGGATTATTGGGATCAAAGCGCACAATGCTAAGCCGTTCGATCACTGGCATAAATTTTCCTGGATCGGTGGGGCCAAACAGGCTGACCAACGGGCAGTTGGCCACCGCCAGCATATGCCCAACCCCACTGTCGTTGGCGACCCCGACCGCGAACCGCTGCGCCAGCGCAATGGTCAACAGCGGTGATGGCGCCCACCCACGATCCGCCGCATCCTGCAGCGGGAACAGCGCTTGTGGTTGCGCCCCCCGCACCCGATCCAGCCAGTCGCTCTCATTCGGCCCCAGGATCCAGGCGACGCGATAGCCGCGTTCCTGCATCACCTGTGCCAGCTCCAGATAGCGATCCAGCGGCCAACATTTGCGCCGCGCCCCCGCCCCAGGCGCCAGGCCGATGATCGGAGTCCCCTGCCTATCCCCCTGCCCCACCCCTGCATCAGGCAGCAGCGCCGCCGCCTGCGCCACCAGCTCAGGCGGCAGGGTGCAACCATAGCTAAGCGGCGCGCGATCCGCCGCACCACTGGCCAGCTGCACCAAATCCAACAGCCAATAGACATGGTGGCGGGATGGCAAGCGGCCGCTGCCATCTGCGGGCTTGGCCGCCGACCAACGAAATTTCGCAATTGGGGTAATCCATCGGCCAAACGGCACCAGCAGGCGCAGGCTGAGGCCAAAATGCACCACCCGCTGGGTATCCAGCACCAGGTCGGGGCGCACCCGCCACCCCAGCTTGGCCAGCCGCCACCAATTGCCCGGCGGGTTGTGAATCTCATCCAAATACGGCTCCGCCAGCGGCCGCAGCGAACCGGCAAAGGCGGTGGGCGTGCGCCGCGCCAAGTACACCAGGCGGCTGTTGGGAAAGCTGGCGCGCAATGCCCGCAAAAACGGCAGCTTATGCAACGCATCGCCCACCAAATCTCCGCCACTTTGAATCAATACGGTGTGCGGATAGGGGGAATTGGCAACAACAGAATCCGTCATGATACAACACCCTAAATTTATGGAACCATCCGCCTAAACTATCGCAACCAAGTGGCTAGGGCTAGGTTCTAACATGAAGTGCAAAACCTTAGAGTGCGAGTTGAAGAAACGAGCACAGGAAGGCGTTGCAGATGAGACGGTATCAATAATTAAGCTTGGACGAAAGAGAGAAGATGGCTCGGCTAAGGCAATCGGAGTCCTTTATAGCGGAGATTGCCTTAGCATTAGGGCGAACAAGAAGCACGGTTTATCGTGAATTAAAACGTAATTAAACCGCTGTATCGCTGGACATTAAGCCGGGCAGCATCACGGTGTTGATTGGCCCCAGCGGCACCGGCAAAACCACCCTGTTGCGCTGTTTGGCGATGCTGGCACCACCGCAGCAGGGGGAAATTCAGGTGGATGACCAGCTGTTTCGCTATCCCGCCGCCGCCAACCTGCCCGCCCCCACGCCGCCCTGGCCAAAGTTAACGGCGGTGTTTCAACAGCTGTTTTTGTGGCCGCATCTGACCCTGCGCCAAAATATCCTGCTGCCCATGCGGCTGCAGAAGCCTGCAGGGGTGGCAACCGCCCTGGAAGAACTGATCGACGCCTTTGACATGGGGCATTTTATCGATCGTTATCCCAACCAAGCCTCCCTGGGGCAGCGGCAGCGTGCCGCCCTGGCGCGGGCGATTATCCTGAATCCCCGCTATCTGTTACTGGACGAGGTAACCTCAGCCCTGGATGTGGAGCAGATTACCCGCGTGCTGGACTATTTGGCGCTGTTGCGGCAGCGGGGGATGGGGCTGTTTATCATCACCCACCTGCTGGGTTTTGCCCGCCAAACCGCCGATCAGGTGATTTTTATGGAAAAGGGGCGAATTGCCGAAAGCGGGGATGTATCGATTCTTACCAACCCCCAAAGCCCCCGCCTGCAAAAATTTCTGGCGATTGAAACCGCCATGGGTTAGGCGGCCATCTTAGGGACGTTGTTTGGGCATGCCTAGCATCTTTAATCCGCCGCAAATTTTGCTACAGTGGTGATTCGGTAACATCCCTTTTTTCTTTTCGCTTCAGGTCATTTCTTATGTCAAACGCCCCCACCCCCGTTATTGCCAAACTCCCCTCCCGCCATGTGAAGGAGGGGGCGGCGCGCGCCCCGCACCGTTCCTATTACCACGCGATGGGTCTGACGGTTGAGGAGATTGGCCAGCCCTTTGTTGGCGTGGTGACGACCTGGAATGAGGCCGCGCCCTGCAACATCGCGCTGCGGCGGCAGGCTGAGGCGGTGAAGCGGGGGGTCAGTGCGGCACAGGGAACGCCGCGGGAGTTTACCACCATCACCGTTACCGACGGCATCGCGATGGGGCATGCGGGGATGAAATCCTCACTGGTCTCGCGGGAGGTGATTGCCGATTCGGTCGAGCTGACCATGCGTGGTCACTGCTATGACGCGCTGGTGGGGATTGCGGGCTGCGACAAATCGCTGCCAGGCCTAATGATGGTGATGTTGCGGCTGAATGTGCCCAGCGTTTTCCTGTATGGCGGATCCATCCTGCCGGGCAGTTTTCGTGGGCGGGATGTCACGGTGCAGGATGTGTTTGAGGCGGTCGGCGAACATGCGGCGGGCAAGATGAGCGATAAGGATTTGAAGGAGTTGGAGCAGGTTGCCTGCCCCTCCGCCGGCAGTTGTGGCGGGCAGTTCACCGCCAACACCATGGCATGCGTTTCCGAAGCCTTAGGCCTAGCGATCAGCGGATCGGCCAGCCCCCCCACCCCGCTAGACAGCCGCGATGCCTTTGCGGTCTATGCGGGGCAGCAGGTGATGGAATTGCTGGCACGCAACATTCGGCCGCGCGATATCGTAACCCGCAAGGCGTTGGAAAATGCGGCAACGGTGGTGGCGGCCAGCGGTGGTTCCACCAATGCCGCCCTGCATTTGCCCGCGCTGGCGCATGAGGCTGGCATTGCCTTTGATATGTTCGATGTGGCGGAAATTTTTAAGCGCACCCCCTATATCGCGGATCTGAAGCCTGCGGGGCGCTATGTCATGAGCGATCTGCATCGGGTTGGCGGCGTGCCTGCCATGCTGAAACTGCTGCTGGACGGCGGCTATCTGCATGGTGACTGCCTGACCGTAACGGGCAAAACCCTGGCAGAGAATTTGGCCAATGTAATCGTGTCGACGGATCAAGACGTGTTGCGCCCGACCAGCAACCCGCTGAGTCCTACTGGTGGGGTGGTTGGCCTGCGCGGCAATCTGGCGCCCGATGGCGCTATTGTGAAGGTGGCGGGCATGAAAACCCTGCAATTTCGTGGCCCCGCCCGCTGCTTTGACCGTGAGGAGGAGGCTTTTGCGGCGGTTGAGGCGCGCAATTACAAAGCGGGGGATGTGTTGGTGATTCGCTATGAGGGGCCCCGCGGCGGGCCTGGCATGCGGGAAATGTTGGCCACCACCGCCGCGATTTATGGCCAGGGCATGGGCGACCAAGTGGCGTTGATCACCGATGGCCGTTTTTCGGGCGCTACCCGTGGCTTTTGCATCGGCCATGTGGGGCCAGAGGCTGCGGTGGGCGGGGTTATCGGCCTGCTGCGCGATGGCGACATCATCAGCATCGATGCGGCCACTGGCCAATTGGATGTGGAGTTAAGCGAGGCGGAGATCGAAACACGCCGCCAGGACTGGCAACCACGCGGTCATGACTTTCAATCTGGGGCGTTATGGCGTTATGCTCAAACCGTTGGATCTGCTCTCCAGGGGGCGGTCACCCATCCAGGCGCAGCGGCGGAAACGCATTGCTACGCCGATATTTAGCCATAAAGAACCGCCGCCACCTGACATCATACGGGGATAAGATGATCGAAGAACCGATATTGATTACCTTGCGGCACCTGAATTGGCGGCGGGGCTTGCGACGCTTTTGGCTGTTGGCCACCCTGGGGCTTTGGATTGGGCTGGCGGCATTCCAACTGCCTGATTTGTTGACAGCCCCCCGCGTGGTGATTGAAACCGATCAGGTGCAAAAATTGCGCAAATTGTTAGAGCAATATCGGCAAAACGCCCTGCCCGATGCGGTTCGGGATGAGGTGCGGAGCAAGTTAGAGCGCGGGGAATTAACCGCTGGCGTTCGTTACAACGTCACCGTAACCGTGGCGGGGGTTGAACAGTGGACGACCTATCCCGCCGAATTGGAGGAGGGGCAGGTGCGCACCGCCGCCAACCAATGGGCGGCCAATCTTTCACGAAACGCATGGATCCGGCTGGCGATTATCGCCTTGGCGGTACCGCTGGGGTTAATTATCCTGACACGGTTGGTCGCTTGGGGCGTCCGTGGCTTTGATTCGGCGGCGCCATCGCCGTCTTTTGGCAGCACCCCTCCACGACGGATTGCCAGCCCACCGCCCAAGACTACTCCACAAACCGCTGCTCAAAACGAACCAGAGGGCTATAGAGCCAAAGTGGCAGTGCCCTTAGCAACGCCGCCCACGGCCACCGTTCCCAATGCCAACAATCCAGTTAATCCTACGTTGGATCCAGAAAATGACCAGATTGCTGTTCCGCATACTGATCTATCAACCAGACCATCATCGAATCAATCACTTCGTACAAACCAGCAACCAGTCACTTCAAGTGATATTGATAACAAAAAGACCCCTTGGCTGATCTTAAAATAACATGCTAAATATTGTAGTCACGAGATTTTTGCCCACATAATGATGCATCGGATGTGGACAGCGGCGAGGAAAGATTTTGTATTTTTAAGGTATCGCGTGGCAATTCCACGCCATTGTTTCAAATGAAGAAAAGCATTTTCAACAAGATGCCTTATCTTGTACAAATCTTGATCGTAGTCCCGCTGAATTTTTCGATTTCTTTTGGATGGAATAACAGGATTTATCCCTTGAAGGACAGATATATGTGTCGCACATGTATAAAAACTTTGCAACTCTTCCATAATTTAAAACCGATTTTGGCAATAGGAGATAAAATTACCACCACAAAAATCAGGTGAAGTTTGCGGGGTAATCGGTTATAGCTAAAGGCATGAATAAGGTTGCCTTCAAAGGGGTGTTGGCGGATTTATCGCCGCCAGCATCCACCGCCCATCCATCCCCTGAACCCGTTGATTCAGGGGGGCATGCCGTTGCCCCATCCCCCCAGGCCACGCCCGCGCTATCCCCACCCGCATCCCCATCCGATAGCGCCCATACGCCCATCCCCGACCCAGCCCCCCACGCCTCTCCCCAGGCCAATCCCCAGGCCACGCCAGCCACTCACCCCCCCACCAGCGCCAACACGGGGGCGGAGGGGCACCGCGAACGGTTAAAGCAGCGTTTCCTGACGGCGGGCAGTGCGGCCTTGGCCGATTATGAGCTGTTGGAGCTGTTGTTGTTCAGCGGCATTCCCCGCCGCGATACCAAACCGCTGGCCAAGGCGTTGTTGGCCAAGTTTGGCAGCTTTGCCGCCGTCCTGTCCGCCGATCTGGCCGCCCTGAAACAAATGGCGGGCATGACGCCCAGCGCCGCCGTCAGCCTAAAGGTGGTTGCCGCCGCCAGCACCCATTTCTTGGCCAGCCAGCTGCGCGGGCAGGAGGTGTTTACCAATTGGCAAAAGCTGTTGGACTATTGCTATAGCAAAATTGCCTATCTGGAGGTTGAGGAGCTGCACCTACTGTTCCTGGACAGCAAAAACCAGCTGATTACCGATGAGGTGCATCAGCGCGGCACGGTGGATCAGGCGGCGGCCTATCCCCGCGAAATTCTGAAACGCGCCCTGGTATTGGGTGCCAGCGCGCTGATTATCGTGCACAATCATCCCAGCGGCGATCCCGAACCATCGGCGCAGGATATACGCCTGACCAACGAATTGGCCTTAAGCGCGCGGCTGCTGAACATCCGCCTGCATGACCATTTGGTGGTGGGGAAAAAGGGTATCTTATCGTTTAAAGCCCTGGGCTTGTTGCAAGAATAGGGCTACAACAGGGGTAATCGGACGAATGTTTATCGGATTGGAAGGCAGGCAATGAAAAAAGGATCCAAAATTTACGAAGGCAAGGCCAAAATCTTGTTTGAGGGGCCCGACCCAGACACCCTGGTGCAGCATTTTAAGGATGATGCCACCGCCTTTAACGCCGAAATGCGCGATGTGATTGAGGGTAAGGGGGTCATCAACAACTACATCTCCGAACATATCATGTTGCGGCTGAATGAAATCGGCATCCCCACCCATTTCATCAAACGCCTGAACATGCGCGAACAGCTGGTCAAACGGGTTGATATTGTGCCGATTGAGGTGGTGGTGCGCAACGTGGTGGCGGGCACGCTGTCGAAACGATTGGGCATTGCTGAGGGCACGGTGCTGCCCCACCCATTAATCGAATTTTACTACAAATCCGATGCGCTGGGCGACCCGTTGGTGACGGAGGATCATATTATGGTGTTCGGCTGGGCAATCCCCGAAGAATTGGATGAGATGGTCAGCCTTAGCATGCGGATCAACGACTTTTTGCTGGGGCTATTCTACGGCATCGGCCTAAGGCTGATTGACTTTAAGCTGGAATTTGGCCGCCTGATTGAGGATGATATGTTGCGCCTGGTGCTGGCCGATGAAATCAGCCCTGATACCTGCCGCCTGTGGGACATGAACACCAACGAAAAATTGGATAAAGACCGCTTTCGTTTAAAAATGGGCGGTGTTAAAGAAGGGTATCAGGAGGTGGCCAGGCGGCTGGGCGTTCTGCCCCGAATGCAGGGCAAAACAGCCGAGCGTGCCGCCGAAGAATCTGCCGAGGAAAAGGAATAAGCCATGCGCAAAGCCACCATCATTGTTCGCCCAAAGGCTGGCATTCTGGATCCCCAATCGCAAACCATTGAGCGGCAGGTGCAGCAGTCTGGCGTGCATGGCATCGAAAGCCTGCATCTGGGCAAAATTTTTGAATTGGTAATCGGCGATGATGTTACCGAATCCGCCCTGGCGGCGTTGGCGCAAGACCTGTTGGCCAACCCCGTGATGGAAGATTTTGAAATTACTTTGAGTTAAGGAACTTTTTGATGAGCAACCACCCTGCCCCAATCCCAACGACAACCACTGCCAGCGAGTATCGCCCGATTGCGCCCAGCGCGGCGGTGGCCGCCGAGGTTGCCGAAATACTGTTTAAGCTAAAGGTGGTGCAATTCACCCCGCAAAAACCCATCCGCCTGACCAGCGGCCGCCTGAGCCCTGTCTATATCGACTGCCGCATGCTGATTTCCTTTCCCGCGGAACGGGCGCGGATCATGAGCCTGATGGCGGCGCAGGTGCAAGAAACCATCGGCCAGGCCAACGATGTGGTAATTGCGGGCGGCGAAACGGCGGGCATCCCCTATGCCGCGCTGATCGCGGCGCAGCTGGATCAGCCGATGATCTATGTGCGCAAACAGCCCAAGGATTTTGGTAAGGGCAAGCAAATTGAAGGCTTGCTGAAAAGCGGGCAAACCGCGGTGTTGATTGAGGATTTGGCCACCGATGGCGGCAGCAAGGTGAATTTTCTTAAGGCGATTCGCTACGGCGGCGGTACCGTCAGCGATGTGTTTGTGATTTTCTACTACAACATTTTCCAATCCGCCCTGGGGGTGATGACGCAAAACCGCTTTAACATGCATTATTTGTGCAGCTGGGCCGACCTGTTGGCCTATGCCAGCCGCGAACAGCTGTTGCCCGCCGATCAATTGGCCTCGGTGCAACGCTATCTGGATGCGCCCGATAGCTGGACGGCTTAGGGCGCCCTAAAGCCATCGTCAGGAAGGTTGCGATGACCCAACCCGCTACCAAAATTGCTGTGTTGGGGGCGGGCAGTTGGGGCACCGCCCTGGCGCAGCTGTATGCCCAGGCGGGATGGGCGGTCAGCCTGTGGTGTCGTGATGCGGCGCAGGCCGAGGTGATGCAGCAATTACGGCGCCATCCCCGCTTTTTTCCCGATCTGACCCTGGCCGATGGTGTGCGCATCACGGCGGATTTGGCGGCGGCGGTCGAGTTGGCCAGCGATGTTCTGCTGGTGGTGCCTGCCAAGGTTTGCGTAGCGCTGGCGGCGCGGTTACAAGCGGCTGGCTTACCCACCGATGCGATGGTTATCAACGCCGCCAAAGGCTTTGCGCCGATGCCTGATGGTGCTGGCGATTCTGGCGATTCTGGCGATAGCAATAACAGCATCCATCACCCTAGCGGCCTGCTGCTGCCCGCCTTGGCGGCGGTCTTGCCAGCGGGTCAACCCCTGGCGGTGCTGTCGGGTCCCAATTTCGCGGGGGAGGTGGTGTATGGCCTGCCCGCCGCCGCCACCCTGGCCTGCGCGGATGCAACGCTGGGCATGGCCGCGGTTGAACGCCTAAGCCTGCCCAGCTATCGCCTGTATCACAACAGCGATGTGGTGGGGGTGCAGGTCGGCGGAGCGCTGAAAAATGTTATCGCGCTGGCGGCGGGCATGACGATGGGGCATGGGCTGGGCGAAAATGCCCGCGCCGCCCTGATTACCCGTGGCTTGGCGGAGATGGCGCGGCTGGCGGAGGCGATGGGGGGGCAGCGCACCACCCTGATGGGGCTGTCGGGGCTGGGCGACCTACTGCTGACCGCCACCAGTGAGCAATCGCGCAACTATCGCCTGGGTCTTAAGCTGGGGCGGACGGGGCAATCCCTGGCCGAACTGACCGCCGCCACCGTTACCGATGTTACCAATGCCGCCAGCGCCCAGGAAACGGTGGAGGGGGTGGGCAGTGCCGCCCTGCTGGCAGATTTGTGTCAGCGCTATGGGGTTGAGCTGCCGCTGGCAGGGGCGGTGCAACAGTTGTTGACTGGCCAAATACCGCTGGCGGCGGTTGCGCAACAGCTGCTCAACCGTCCCTATCGCGCAGAAGGGTAGAGCGAAAACGCTCTAAGCTCTCCCCCCAAAACGATAGG
>VEQJ01000232.1 GCA_018883285.1 Alphaproteobacteria bacterium | reverse complement strand
ATGTACAGCCGTCCCTGTGGTGCCAATATGCGTGCCAGCTCTAAAAGTCCCTTTTTGCTGCCGTTGGGATCAATCGGATCACCATAGCGACCCAGCCCGATATGCTCCAAAACATGCATGCAGGATAGAGAGCTGACGGCTTGATTGGCAAAAGGCAGGGTTTGAACATCACCGGCAACGCTAGATAGATTTGGCAAATTCGCCTGCAGCGGGCGGTAGTCGATAAGAACTATTGGCACCTGCGCGCTTAAAACGCTCATGGTCAGCACGCTGGAGCCGACATCGACATGCAGGGCGGGTGATTGCGCCGCAATTTTACGGGCGATCCAGGCTCCCTGGTAGAAATAATGGGGATCAAACGGGGTGGATGGCAGCCAGTCGGTTAAGCAGGGATAGCTGTCACGCAGGCTTAAGCGTTCCGTTGAGGCAGCCCGAAACGCGCGCCAATGCCGAACGTACCGCCACAAATACGGCAACGCCCACCATTGACGCAGGGGCAACACAATCCCTACCCAGTTGCGAATAAATGCCCTCACGGCTTGTCCCCTAAAATTCTTTTGGATTTTGATTGATGGTTATCTATTAAGCAAGCCAAGCCCAAACATATCAATACCATCCAGCAGGGATAGCGATATCGATACAACGCCCCTATGAATGGCATCGACATACCATAAACCGTCATGACCGTGGCAGACAGTGCCACGGGAATCAAGATGCTGTACTCCCTCCGTCGGTATAACCAAATACATAGACTTACTAAGCCGATATATAACAGGGCGGCTTCAAGAGGGACGATTGTGTAGAAAAAAGATCGTTCTTTATAAAAAACATATAGCCACCGATCAGGCCAGGGAGATAAAACCCCAATTGTCATCGCTCTTGGAATATATAAAATAGCTTCTAGCGAAGATTTTGGAATAAAATTAATGTCGATAAATGATTCTATCGTCGTTTTGTTATTTGATTCATTTAAAATTAAAAAAGAAATGCATCTATTAATCATCATGGATTTTATTTTGTTATTTGCAAAAATTGGAAAAAGTTCTGAATTTATCCAATTTCTAGAATCAGCTTCTTTGTAACATTCTGTAACTATTGATTCTGGTTGATTGAGGGTGTATTGCCATCCATGAAAGCTTTCAAGTGTTTGATCTGATAAGGCACCTCTTCCCAAAAAAACTAGGCTTAACAGGATAAATACAGCGCCTATGGCTACAGAGAATTTTTGTAGAGAAAGATTATTTTTTTGAAAAATGATAATTGTTATTAAAAATAAAACTGCTGTTATTGGTAGCAATATCTGGTTTACATAAGGTCTGACAATCCAAATGATAAAAATTCCAATTATGCAAGTTAATGCATAAATAAACTTTTTGTTTTTGCATTTTTTTTGATTTATGATTCCTGCTATCCCTAATAAAAAAAGTAAATATCCGGATAGAGCGTACGAATCTTTATTTATTTGAGAAAACCAAAAAATGCTGTGCGGTGATATAATTATTGGTAAGGTCGATAGTAGGGATAACCGAAGAGGAAACCAATTGTTGATTATGAGCGCCATAACTATACATGACAATCCATGCAAAAAAGCGTTCATTGCAACAATACTATAAACTCCACCCCCTAAAAAATACAGCAGGCTGGCGATTCCCGCTGACCCCTGTCCTTTCAGATGGAGTTCAAATGTTTGGATGCCTTCTTCATGCATTTGCTGTGCTTTTTCCAAAGCAATCGTATGATAGTAATAGGGATCGCCAGAGATGTGACCATCGGTGGCAGTGGGCATCATATGAGGAATTAGCACTTCACGCGCGATGGTCATTGCGCTCAGCGCGTATATAAAGACTGCACAAAAAATCAATATTATTATGTGTATATTTCGATCGGACATTTCGTTTAGATTTTAAAAAGTTTTTATCAGCGAATTTTCTTATGGTGTTCTAGGTGATTAATTAGGTCATTGCCCAAGGCAATCCCAGGGCGCTCAATATATCGATAAGACAACAGAGATATCATAGTGCTAATCAGAACCACCAGCAACCAGGCAGCGGCAAACCCCCAGTTTCCTTGTATGGAGAATCCATCTGGGAAAACATTGTTTTGCAAAATATGCAAAACAACAAAATGGAAAATATAAAGACTAAAACTAACTTTTCCTAAGGAGCAGATTAGAGGATTAACCAGAAATTTTATTCTGTTGATTGAAATGGCGAATATTAGGGGTGCAAAACTTATGGCATAAATGACATGGTGCGGCAGAAATCTATTGCTTATTTTGAAATTAAAGATAATAAACCACAAAAATATTGTTGTTGCTATAAAAATATATGAGATCGCTCTAGAAAATTTATAATTTTTTTGGTAAAATAAAATTATTCCAATTAAAAAAACTGATATTTGCGACAAAAAATAAAGAAATAAATAGTTGTTAACAATATAAATATTTTTTTCATCGTAAAATTTTAAAAAATAATTTTTAATTATTATAGATATGAATACATTGAAAAAAAGGCATGTCCCCAATAGGATCAGTATCTTCCTTGTATTATTTAAACGAAAAAACAATAAAGGTGCCAAAAGATAAAATGTCATCTCCACGGCAATAGAC
>VEQJ01000231.1 GCA_018883285.1 Alphaproteobacteria bacterium | reverse complement strand
CCAAATGATATTTACACCAGCCGTGTTTTGGATGCGGCGGCGGCCAGTCTGCAAAGTCATGGTTATCGTACGCAACGTTGTGCCGCTGGCACCGGGGGAAATCCAGGCGCCTTAATGATTGGCATTTATGATGAAAATCCAACTGCAAACATGTGCCTCTAACCGTTTAAGAATTTTTTAAGGTAACAATCATGGCCATCATTTTGTTTAAATCCAATACGCGGCACCGCCCCTCAAGTAGGACTCACAACCAAGCGGGTTTTGCCATCGCCGTCATTTTTGCCACCCTTCTGGCTATCGCTTTAGTACTGGGTTATTTAAGCCTAAGCAGCCAAAATGCCGTGCAATCGGGCGGCAATGCTGAGGCTAAGGGATCGGCTATTGGGCTGCAACAGGGGGCGATGAAGCTGAAAAACGGCATGGATCGCTTTGTGATGTCGGGCACGGTGGCCGATAATACCATTTATGCCTACAAAGCCATGGACACCAATACCAGTTGCGTGGGTGCAGCCTGCCTTTGGAATCGTCCACAAAATCTGTTTGGCCCGCTGGGTACCAGCTCCGTCCCCAGTTTTGATATTAACGCCTATCAAACTTCTGGCACGGTATCATGCAGTGCCCAGGACTTAGCCAACGAAAGCGCCAGTTTAAGCGGCGGGAAGTGCGTTTTTTATCTTACGAAAATCAGCAGTACTAGCAATTTCTATAACAATACCACTGTTGCAACCGCCGATGCACGAAACTTTATCCTATTTTACACGGCTCCCATCAAAACTCCGGTCTGTCGGCAACTAAACACTGTTTTGTGGAAAACCAATTTGGACGATGCCATACCATCCATCAGTGAATGGTCATCGCCCCAAAAGCTGGGGGTTCCAACCACCGTGGGCGGCATTGTAGGCTTGGTTAACCAAAACACAGTTGCGGCAGATAATGGCTCAGCGGTCAGTGGGAACACCCCGTTTCCAACTTATTCTGGCGCGATTAGAAACGAAGGCTGCCTGAACGATGATTCTGCTACCAATCCAACCAATTTTTACATCAAATCTTTGCGTCAATTGAACTAGGGGGATTAATGAAGCAATGATTAAGATAGATAATCCACGCAACAGACTGTCGTTGAACTGTCATCAATTTTAGATAAAATCAGTTTAGTTTTATTAAGGAATTTTACCATGCCGCATCCATCATTTTTCAAAATATCCTGCAAGCAACCAAGGAGTCATAACCCTCGGGCTGGCTTTGCCCTAGCCATTGTGCTGCTCACCCTGTTCTTGTTGGGTGTCATCGGTGCCTATCTGGCTACAGGCTTCGGCAGTCGGGATACCGAGGTGCAAAATCGGGCAGCGGTGGTACAGGATGTCGTAACATCCGTCATTCAGGTCAAAAATGTGGTCGATTCCTGCGTGGCCACACAGTCTGGACTACCTGATGGAAATATGAATGCACCAGCAGCTTTTGCAGCAGCCACACAGAACGCCTTAGTATTAAACTATCCCTTTGCTGTCGACGCACCCACCAACCCTGCCTCATTACAATGTAATGTCAGCAATCCTTCTGCCTCAACTATCCCTGCCAATTTTGCCTGGGTAAGTAACATATGCTGCCTTCGCAATTCTAGCTCTGGCAGTCGCGCCGCCTATAACCCCTGGTTAGTTGGGGATGCCACCCCCCCCGTGGTTGGACAATCGGCTTTGTTTACCAACCCAGCACAGCCACCCAGCCCAAATTATCTTGGAGCACTCCCAACCAATCCAGTTACATACAATGTTGCCGACAGCCAAGTGGTAGTCGCCTACGCCAATAACAAAGCTGAAATGAGCACATTAAGTGGCGCCTCTGGTGTTACCTTGGCTATTAAACCAGCAGCCAACTATATCAGCGATGCATCGATGGTGAATTTGATGCAGGGGATTAGCGATCGCCTGAACAATTTGGGTTTGGCCGCCTTCTTTTGCAACAATGCTAGCATTTTATCAACCAACCAATATTATCGAACTGTCTTGGTACGACTTTACCGTGAGCCTGGAACAAGAATCGATCCCTGTCCAGGTAGCAGCAATACTGCCGTTGTCCCTTAGAACCTTATGGAATTTACGATCATGAAACAACCTCACAATTACTCCAGAACCTCTCTCACAAAATCATCAAGCAATTGTCAGGGCGGCTTTGCGATTGGAGTGGTGTTTTTGGTGCTGGTATTAATCGGCGCAATCATGAGTGCGATAACCCTGATGAGTAGCGCTAGCCAAGACACCTCCCGCGACAATGAAAATCGCAGCTTGGCCAACAGCGTCATTCGTGATAGCGCAGGATTTGTTAATGCCATCAACACCCTGATCAGCACCAACGGATTGCGGGTGGAACAAGTCTTTATGTTCCGCGATCGTTCCACCGTCGCCAACCAAGCCATCTTTGATCGCGCCCAGAATATCTTGGGCCCGAATGGCAGCTATAATTTCCCTCAATTAAGCCCATCTGCCTATAGTTTCACGGGATGCACCCAAACCATTTTAGCCACCGAAGCCGCCGCCAGTCTTAGCCTTGCTGACACCTGTATGCTGTATATGACCCGCGTGCAAACAACCAATTATGGCCAGGGTGGGGGC
>VEQJ01000230.1 GCA_018883285.1 Alphaproteobacteria bacterium | reverse complement strand
CGGCTGTGCAGCTTCGGGTCGTGAAAGCGACTAAGGCAGGCCACCGCATCACCGCTGGCGCGGGTTTGGACGGATAGTGGCCGGGCGGTTGCGGCAGGTGCTAAGGCGACGGATTTGTTCGGTGCGCCTACACCTGCGCTTGCGTCTGCTGCTATTGGGGTGGGCACATGATTGCTAAGCCTGCCAGCGGTTGGGGGGGCAGGCGGAATGGCTACCTGCCGCTGTAGGCCAGCCCCCGCAGCGGCCTCATCGCTGAAGACTGGTTTAACGGGCTGTTGCGCCAGCGCGCTAAGCACCACCTCAATCACATGGTGCGGGCTGGTGGCATCGGGGCGGGGGGGCATGGCCAATTACCTGCAGCGGTTACAGCAACTCAACCCCAAAGCAGCGCTGGTAAAACTCCGCCACCATTGGATAATCAACAGGGTCACAGCGGTTCAGGTAGCTCAGGCGGAAAGTTTCGGCCAAACTTTGCTCAACCGGGTCGGCGGGGTTGCCACAGATTATCCAGTTTTCCGCCCAGTTTAGCAGCGTGCGGGGCGACAGCACCACCGCCAAATCACCATGCGCAAAAGCCTGCCGAATCAGCTCCGCCAGGCGGGTCATCGGCGCCACCTGATCCGCATAGGGCTGTTGCGCCAAGGTGGGCAGCTTGCTCAGCAACAACGCCGCCTCATCCTCTGGTGACAGATAGCTAAGCCGCACAATCAACTGCCAACGATCCAACTGCCCCTGATTCAGAATTTGCGTGCCCTGGTAAATGCCTTGCGCATCGCCTAGCCCAACGGTATTGGCGGTGGCGAACAGCCGAAATTCGGGGTGTGGGGTAATCACCCGATTGGCATCCAGCAGGGTTAGCTTGCCATCGGTTTCCAACAGCCGTTGCACCACAAACATCACATCGGGGCGGCCAGCGTCATATTCATCGAACACAAGGGCAACCCCATGCCGCAATGCCCAGGGCAGCAACCCCTCCTGAAATTCGGTAATCTGCAGACCGTCTTTCAGCACGATGGCATCGCGCCCCAACAGATCCAATCGGCTGACCTGACTGTCCAAATTAATGCGCAGCAATGGCCAGTTTAGCCGCGCCGCCACCTGCTCCAGATGGCTGGATTTGCCCGTGCCGTGCAACCCCTGTAACAACACCCGTCGGTTGTGGGCAAAGCCCGCCAAAATAGCCATGGTGGTGGTTGGTTCAAACCGATAGGCTGGATCGGCGGCGGGCACCCAGTCATTGGCAACCGCAAAACCCTGCACCACAAAAGGTACCGAAACCCCAAACAAGGCCTGGGTATCAACAGGAACCAAATGGTTGTTGCTAAGGGG
This sequence comes from Alphaproteobacteria bacterium, assembly GCA_018883285.1. Taxonomy (GTDB): domain Bacteria; phylum Pseudomonadota; class Alphaproteobacteria; order CAISOG01; family CAISOG01; genus CAISOG01. The sequence goes on along the minus strand of VEQJ01000230.1, from coordinate 1,284 downwards.
GGCGTGGGCGGCGTCAAGCATGGGCATGGGCATGGACATGGAATGGCAATCTATCGGGCTATGGGTTGGGTGTTGGCAACGGCAAAGGCTGGCAGAGACCAACACAAGCCACCCTAATCACAGCGCCACAGTTTGCCAACAGAGATTTGCCCCTGCATGAGCTAAGCAGATTATACGCTGACCCTAAATCGGGGAGCAGTTCGCCACCCCCACGGCCGAATCCGCCAATGCTATTTGTTGACGTAGGCCAACAAGCCCAAAAAGCGGGCACGCTTAATGGCCACCGACAGGGCGCGTTGGCTTTTGGCCGATACACCCGTAATCCGCTTTGGCATAATCTTACCACGCTCCGTCACGTAACGTTGCAACATGCGAACGTCTTTATAGTCGATAGCGGGGGCATTGGAGCCAGAAAATGGGCAGGATTTGCGACGACGGCTAAAGGTCTTACGGTTACCAAAGGCTGATGCGGCGGCAGGTTTTCTATCCGTGCTGGCGCTACGACTACCGGAACCTACGGGGCGGCTTGATGGTTTCATGCTGCAACTTCTTCATCTGGAGTGGTTTTAAGGTCAACAGAAAGGCTTTCAACTTCGCCCAATTCATCCTCATTGCTGTTGTTTTCGCGCAGGATGGCGGATGGCCCCTGCTCAAACTCCTCAACCGCAACGGTTAGAAAGCGCATGACAGCGTCGTTCAACGGCAACAACCGCTCAAATTCCTTCATAACGGCTGGGGTCGTTTCAATGTGCAGCAAAGCGTAATAGGCTTTTTTGTGATCATTGATCGGAAACGCTGTGTTGCGCAGCCCCCAAAATTCATTTTTAACAATGGTCGCCCCCTGCTTTTTCAAGCTTTCTGCTGCCTCGGCAACAGTGGCCTCCACCTGCGAAGATGAAAGGTCGGGGCGATAAATAATTACAGTTTCGTAGCGTGACATACCAGTCCTTTTTCGTTTAACACGATCGAACCATCGCTTAAACCACAGTTGAAGCCAATCGGCAAGTCTTTTTTTTCAGGCTTATGAAAAAGAACAGCCACCATGGCCGTCTGTTTAAGATAGCGATGGGCAGGCGATCCCCCCCCCCAACAATCCCAGCCGCCGCCCCCAACCATCTGCTCTGGGTTAATCTCTGGCGATAGCAAGCTGGCTTGACGGATGGGGGTTGGCTGCGGTTAATGTTTCGCTTTGTTGCTGGCGGTTACGGGCGCAACATTTCTAAAAAAATATGGGGGGGGCCGATGACCATTGCCTTACTATTTCCGGGGCAGGGGTCACAAAAA
>VEQJ01000229.1 GCA_018883285.1 Alphaproteobacteria bacterium | reverse complement strand
GCCGCCACAACCGCGCCCTTAAGTTTGTTGGCCAATTCATTGGCACGGTTTAACGGATCGCCTTCGGAACCAATCGCCCCAACAAAGTCGGCGGCATATTGGCTGGCGGTGCCAACGGTGCGAATAATCAACAGCCCAAGCGCCAACAGCATCCAAAATCCTGGCACAATCGGGCTGGTTAACGCGCCCATGCCCGCCCCCTTACTAGCACCCTGGATCAGGGTACAAAGCGAAGCGCCACCACCACTACTACCGCCGCCGCCAGCACCGCCACCGCCCGCTAAGCCGTTGGCAATTGCCCCCTGCACGATGGTGTGCATCATCACCCCGCTAAACGCCACTATCAGGCTAAGGAATACCAGGGTTAGAGCGGAATGAACAATGCTGCGAAATGCCCGCTCAGCCGTTGGTCGGGTAACCTTGAAAACAAAACAGCCAATAAAGAAGGGCGCCATGATGTTGACGATTGACCATCGAATCACCGCATCAATCATGTAAATGGGAAAAATCAAAATCGCCAACGCATAGACCAAGGCGATAATGATGCCGCCAATCGCGGGCAAAATATTGCCAAAGGCGCTTTCCATTCCATTACCAAACAAGGCCTGCAGGCTGGCCCAGCCGATGACCACCCCAATCCCCAAATTTTGCTGAAGCGCCCCAATTTGCGCGCTCATCCCCTTTTCGGGTTGGTTGGGATCGAAAGCGGGAATGGCATCCAACCCCTTAGCATAATCGCCGCTTTTGCCCTGCGTCACCTGCATCCCTGCCTGCAACATGGCGGTTGAGGTGCGAATCGCACTGTTGGTGATGGGGGTATAAATGTAATCCCAATACACGCTGTAATTGCGAATCATCAGGATGCAGACCAAACAAATCAACAGCTTAAGCCACAGTTGGCCGCCAACATCCCTGGCCTTTTCGATGGAGCCAAAGGGCAACATCAGTTTGCCAACCTCAATTAGAATATAGATGGCCAGGGCGATTGCCAAAATACGGCTGATCCCGGCGGCAAAACGGCTGGGGTTGCCATCGGGACCGCTCATCGCCCTACCCAATTTTTCTGATACTTGCATTACCCCCTCAAACAATGGGCATGCCCAGCATGTTTTCATGCTTTGATAAACCGCCTCCGTCGTCAGATCCGCGCTGCAGCTGTAGCTTGGCGTTGCATCATCTGCATAACTAACCCCTGCGCCTAAGGGAACAAACAACAGCAACAGCAAAGCGATGTTTAGCAAGCGATGGGCGAATTGGGGTACGGGTGCAACAATCATGATGACGCCTTTGTTCGTTGTTGGCGCACGATGTTTTCGGTTTTGTTCCAGGCCGCTTGCAGGGGGCTTCCCAAAATACCGCCCAAATGTTTGGTTTTTCGCCCGCTGGGGTCAGTGGTTTCATAGCGATGAATAACGGTGCGCCCCGCGGCGCTGGCAACCTTTTGCCCAACCACCATGGCGCCCGCCTTTGCTATTCCACCCGCCTGGGCGCTAAGCCCCATTACCAATAACCCACGACCACCCAACAGATAGCCCGCCAAGTCCTTTGCCTTACCCAACATCTGGATGCCCAGCACCGCCACCGCCATTAACACCCAAAAATAGGGTTTGGTGATACGAATTAAGTCCTGAATCGCCTTTGACCCCTCGGTCGTGTCGACCAGTTTAATCAGCTCAGTGGCATCAAAAACATTGGACACTTTGTCGAATCCTGGCACAGCCTTAACAACATTGTTCAACATACTGCTCATCATCGCCAACACAAAGGCAATAACCACCCCCAAAACCAACAGGGTCATCAACGATTGGGCAACCGTTCGTACCCCCTTATCAAAAGCTTTGCGGGTTTTGGGATAAATGGCCGATGCCACCAAAAACGGGCTGATCATAAACACGATAGCCAACTGGATAACCGCATCAATCATATAAATCGGCAACAAAATAAGCAGCAACCCAAAGGCCAGCATGACCAGCACTGCCCCAATAATCACATCCAAATTCATCAACATATACCACATTTGGTTTTTGCTTAGGGTAACAAAATCCGCAACCACCCCAAAACGTGCCGACGTTTCGCCTGTAAAGACGGTGGCGGAGCTTTTGAAGGCCTGAAAACCCAGCATGGGCACAACACCCAAGGCTTTTTGCATATTGGATAATTGACAGCTGATGGCCTTGCTGACCACCGTCGGATTATCCTTAACAGATCCGCTTAGCCCCTGAATCTGGCGTTGCCCACTGACGGTGGTGGGGCAATCATCGACATTATTGCCCAACATGGCCGCAGGTTGTTTTTTAAGAATGCTTTCCTGCACCTGCTGCTGAATCCCACTGCCGTAATCCAGCAAAAACGACATAATCGGGGTATAGCCGTAATCCCAAACCACACTCATCTGACTAAGGCTGGTCAGCACCACCAGGGTTAATCCCAATCGCGCCACCACGGCATTGGCCAATTTCTTGCTTTCATCGGCGGGGCCAAAGGGCAACAACAGCTTAATCGCCTCAGGCGGCAACCAAACCGCCAATGCCAAGGCCAAAATATTCCTTAGGGCGGGTGCCAAAATCGCAAACATGGCGTTGGCGTACTCAACACTGGTATCAAACACCACCTCAAAC
>VEQJ01000228.1 GCA_018883285.1 Alphaproteobacteria bacterium | reverse complement strand
CTATTTCTCCGTGGGTTAGCCCGCTTTCACGCTGCGCAACAGCCAGCCGCCGCACCTCCGCCTGCGCCGCCAATCCCAATTTCCGTGCATCCCGCTTTTCCATCCCTCCTTATACCATCTCCCCACCAAAAAGTCATCCTTTTTCTTAGAATGTTAATCATGACTACACCGTTTAGCATTTCAATGGTTTTTTAACCATTAATCGGGTTAGACTGAATGCTGCCGCCATTTTCTTGAGCCCAAAAACCATGCTGCCTCAACGCTATTTCGACCGATTCTATGATTGGATTGTGCGGCCGGCCAATACCGTCAGGGATATTGAAAAGGTCTATAACTTTGCCACCGATGCCTTTGGCAACACCGCCTTTCCCTTAGAGCAGTTAAAGGATTGGCATGAACGCTATCCCGAAGGGCGCCGATTGTTGTGCGATGGCGATTTGTTGTTGGGCTATATCAGCCTGTGGCCTATTAACCCGCAACAAGCAGATAGTTTTTGCCAGGGCACGCTATCGGAACGGGACTTGCTGCCCATGACCACCAACCAAGTTGCTCAACATGGTGCCCAGCATTGGTTTCTTAGCAGCATGATTATTGAACCCGCCCTCCGCAAACCGATTAAAGACAACCCGATTGGCATGATGTTGGCGATGGCGTTAAACAGTTGGGCGGAAAGTGGGCTGCTGCAATACCCCGTTACCGTCTTTACCGCCGCCTATTCGCCAGAGGGTGAGGCGTTGTTGCGCCGATTTGGCTTTGCCTTAACCCGATCCGCCGACCAAATGGTGGATGGCGAACCCCTTTACTGCCGATCGGCGGCCAGCAAAAATGAGCTGTTTGCAATCTTTGCCCAACGCGGCATCCCGCTGTTGTTTGACAACAATCTTGAAGGGGTGAGCGGGGGAGGTTAAGCGGCGGCGGCTTAGGCCAGGGTTATCGCCTTAAGGCCACCCATATAGGGTTGCAGCACGGTGGGGATGGCCACACTGCCATCCGCCTGTTGATAGTTTTCCAGCACGGCGATCAGGGCGCGGCCAACCGCCACCCCCGACCCGTTCAGGGTGTGGACGGGTTCTGGAGAATCAGATGATAAATCCAGTAATGACTCCCCAATTCTCCAAGAAGATTTCGTCGTTGACGTGTCGCCACGGCGATAGCGTGCCCGCATCCGTCGCGCCTGAAAATCCCCGCAGTTGGAACAGCTGGAAATCTCGCGGTAGCGGTTTTGGCCAGGCAACCAGACCTCCAAATCATAGGTTTTGCGCGCCGAAAATCCCATATCGCCCGCACACAGCAGCATAACGCGATAGGGCAGCTCCAACCGTTTCAACACCTCCTCCGCGCAGGTGGTCATTCGTTCATGCTCGGCCTCACTGTCTTCGGGCTTGGTGATGCTGACCAACTCCACCTTAAAAAATTGGTGTTGGCGGATAAAGCCGGTGGTGTCGCGACCCGCCGCCCCAATTTCTGATCGAAAACAATAGCTGCCCGCCGTTAGCCGCATCGGCAATTCCCGCTGATCCATAATGCTGTCCATCACCATCGCGGTCAGCGATACTTCGGCGGTGGGAATTAACCAACGATCATCGGTGGTTCGGAACATGTCTTCGGAAAATTTGGGCAATTGACCCGTACCGTAAAGCGCTTGATCGCGCACCAACAGCGGCACATCAACCTCGGTATAACCAAACTCACCGCTGTGCAGATCCAACATGAATTGCGCCAGGGCGCGATGCAGGCGTGCGACCCCGCCCTTCAGATAGGTGAAACGGCTGCCCGCAACTTTGGCGGCGGTTTCAAAATCCATGCCGCCCAATTTGGGTGCCAAAACTTCGTGCAGTTGCGGGGTAAAGTCAAAAGATCTTGGGCTTCCCCATTTGCGAATCTCAAGATTGGCCTCCTCATCCTCCCCATCAGGCACCTCAGCGGCGGGCAGGGTGGGCAGAACCTCTAAGGCCTTAACCAAGGCCTCATCCGCCTGTTTGCTGTCCTGCTCCCGCTCCGCCAACTCCTCCTTCAGGGCGGCCACCTGCGCCATTAGCGGCTCCGCGTCACCGCCGTTGCGCTTCAACTGGCCAACCTCAGCCGACAGGCGGTTACGGGTCGCCTGCAACTCCCCCACCCGCGTGATCGCCGCCCGCCGATGATCGTCCAACGCCAACAGCATCTTAGCTATTGGAGGCAGGCCACGTCTTGCCCAGCCTGCATCAAACAAATCGGGCTTGGCGCGGATCAAATGGATGTCATGCATGGGGGTCAGGCTCCGTGTTTTTTTAAGCTATTCTTCGGGGGTGTCGGGGACGGCGGGTCGCAAAAACCATCCCGCCGCCACTATCGACAATTCATACAACAAAATCATCGGAATGGCCAGGCTCAGCTGGCTTAGCACATCGGGCGGGGTCATCACCGCGGCGATCACAAAGGCGGCCACAATGGCATAGCGGCGACGTTCGCGCAGGTCTGCCACCGTGATGACGTTGGCGCGGATCAGCAGCAGCAGCACGACGGGCACCTGAAAACACAGGCCAAAGGCCAGCATGAAATGCACCACCAGCTCAAGATACTGATCCAATTTGGGTTCCAGCTGCACGGGCAACCCCGCCACATCGCCGCCTGTTAGCGT
>VEQJ01000227.1 GCA_018883285.1 Alphaproteobacteria bacterium | reverse complement strand
CCCGCCGTCGCTGCGCTATGGCGCGCCTGGCCGCTCCGTTTCTCGACCTCGTAACATTTTCGCAGGCTGGATATTTCTAAATTGAAACGACTATAACCAGCTATTGCTGATAGTTCTTTTTGTTGGGGCGTATCGGTTCCATCCCTTCTGGGCAAATGACCGTCGTGGGGTTTTGGGGGCGAATATCGACATCCACGGTGGTGACCGTTATTTCGGGGTCGGTGCCTGGTACCAGCTGTGATTGCGGAAAAGGGGCTTTAACATTTACCCGAACCTTATCCGGCAAGCTGGGGTTGGGTTGGCGCCTGGACGGGTGATCCTGTTGATTTTGGTTGTAATCGGCTTCAGGGGATTCTGCAGAGAGATCGGCGGGTACCACGGGCTGACCATCGGCGTCGATACCGGGTTGATAGGCGGCCTCTGCATCATTGGTGATAACCCCCACCTCGCGACAACCTTTGGTTATCGGCACCTTAAGCGGTGCCTTGCTGCCCGCTGCTGTTGCGGATGCAGGCAGCTCATCCGCCATGGCGATTGGGGAAGCCAGCAGCAGGCTTAGCGCCAAAAGCCCATGATACCATCGCGATGTCGACCATCGGCTGGCGCCCTGAAGCTGTTGGCTATTGCGCGGCAACAATATTGCGCTCCGCCGGGAAGATGATTCGAAATTCGGTGCCTGTATTGGGGTCGCTTTTGATTTTCAGCTTGGCATGATGCAGGTCGACTAAGGCACGAATCAGCGGTAGCCCCAGCCCCGTGCCCCCCTGTTTGCGATGAAGGGAGGTATCAAATTGCGCATAGGGAATCAGGGCGCGCCGAATTTGCTGGGCATTCATGCCCGCCCCCCTATCCCGCACCACCAGGTTAATGCAAAAACCTTCATCAATTTCGGTTTGTACCGTAACCTTACTGCCTATGGGCGAAAACTTAACCGCATTCGATAGCAAATTGGTTAGAATTTGTTTGATGGCGCGCACATCGGCACGCAAAATTGGTATAGCCGCCAGCAATAACTCTAATTCTATCTTTTTCTTGGTCAGCTGTTGTTCATGCTGTTTTTGGACGGTGCGAATTTGGCTGTTTAGGTCAACGGGGCCATCCCGCATGTCATAGCGCCCCGTTTCAATGCGCGATAAGTCAATAACATCATTAATAATTTTTAACAGGTTTGCACCGCTTTCATGGATAAATCCTGCATATTCGATGACTTTTTCAGGATCCTTAACGGCATCACCTGGCTCAGCCATCAATTCGGCAAAGCCCAAAATGGCGTTCAGGGGGGTACGCAGATCATGGCCGATATTGGCCAAAAAGAAGGATTTGGATCGATTTAGGGTTTCGGCCAGCTCCTTACTGGCCTTCAACTGCTGCATTTCCATAAGATCGGCGGGGCTTTTGGCCAACACCATGATGGCGCGTTCAGGGCTTATCGCAAAAACGCTTAATAGGCTGAACAACTTAACATTGGCATGATCAATGGTGACGGTTTGGGGCTCAATCACATCACCGCTGGCCTGACTTTGCTCCAACAAACTCTGTGCCTTATTGCCAATCACATCGCCGAACAGATCAAATAGGCTTCGGCCCACCATGGTTGACGGTTGCAGCCACAAAAATTCGCCCGGCAAATGCTCAACACTTGATACAATTAGGCCAGGAATATCCAAGATTAGAACCAGGGCTGACCAATGGCGCGCCCAATTCTGCAGGATAATTTGTCGGCCTTGCTGAATCTGATCCTGGCCAAAATTTGATGATATATCCTTAAGGATCAGGTAAATGCCTTGGGGAGTGGCGCAGGGAGTTAACTCAAAATGCGCGCTAAATTTTGGCCAATTCAAAAAAGTTTGGCTGCTTTGATCGGGATGGGCTAACACGTTGCGTAATTGCGTCCGCAATGGGGCATAGGCATCGTCTTTTAACAATTCCCACAAATCCTTGCCCGCAACTTGAATCACCTCCATGCCCAGATAGGCCATGAAACTCTTGCTGGCGTTAATCAGGCGATAACCCTCGCTATGGGGCGATAGCAAAGCCCAGGCAATTGGTTGCGGCGATGATGGTGTTTGGGTCATGGTAACGATTCGGCTAAGGGCGACGGTTCGCTGTTGGCGGTGGCCATTGCGGCCACAGGGCTCTCTGCATCAGTCGCCGCCTGGCCATTGGTTGCATGGCTGGTGGATGGGGTCAGCGGATGCTGTTTTGCTGGTTTTTCGTTGGTAGGCCATAGCAAACGGCTGGCGGGAAAGGTGCAGATAACCTTGGTGCCCACACCCAACACGCTGTCGATGGCCAACGTACCACTGTGCAGCTCTACCAGTTTTTTTGATAACGGTAGCCCCAGCCCCGTGCCAGAGTATCGACGGGATAGCGAGCTGTCGATTTGCACAAAGGGCGATAGGGCGCGCGGAATATCCTCTGGCGCTATGCCAATTCCCGTATCCTTAACCTCAATGGTCAGATCGCCATTGGCGGTTATCGCCACCGTTACCGTCACCCGGCCACCTTTGGGGGTAAATTTAACCGCATTGGATAATAGGTTCAGCAACACTTGGGTCAACACCCGTTCATCCCCCATTAGGGCAGGCAAACTGTCGGGCAGACTGCTGGATAACCGCAATTCTGAGGTATCGGCGCCACCCTGTACAATCC
>VEQJ01000226.1 GCA_018883285.1 Alphaproteobacteria bacterium | reverse complement strand
TGGTCAGGTTGATTAGCAGCGGGGTTGCAGGCGAATGGCTGTCTTGATTGGTAGGCAGGTTAAACAGGGCGGCTTGCAGGCTGGCCAAATCGTCAATCGGCTGAGCGGGGCTGGCGGCGATGGCGGCCACTGCAATACCCCCCGCTTGACGGGCGGCCAGAAAGCTGGCGGCATCCTCTGGCGGGCGGGCAGCCTGCCAAGGCCAGGCCAGGGTTAGCGCATCGACCAGGCCAGGGATCAGATAATGCCCCCGCCCATCGACTTTGGCCAGATCGGGTTGCGCCAACAAATCGGCGGGCGCTTCGCCTTGACCTAAGGCACGGATGACGCCCTGTTCGCTAAGCACCCAACCCAGGCCGTCTAGGCCGCTGGCGGCGCACAGCAGATGGGCGTTGTGGGTCAGGATTTGGTTGGGCATCATGGGGCAATCCATCCACGGCTAAGGGCGCAACGTTCCAACACCGCCATCCGAATCGCCACCCCATGTTCGACCTGCGCCAAAATGACCGATCGGGCGGGGTCATCGGCCAGCTTACTGGCGATATCGACATCGCGGAGGAATGGCCCCGGGTGCATCACGATGGCGTCGGGCTTCGCAACAGCCAGGCGTTGATGGGTCAGGCCGTATCCCGCGAAATAATCGGCGCGGCTGGCGATAAAGCTGCCCCCCATCCGCTCCTCCTGCATCCGCAACACCATCACCACATCAACGTCCGCCAGGCCGCTGGCCAGGTCGTGATGAACGCTGGCGCCCAACTGCTCCACCCCCGCGGGCAACAGCTGGGGCGGGGCAACCAGCCGCACCCGCGCCCCCAGCATTTGCAGCAGGTAAAGGTTGGATCGCGCCACCCGGCTGTGCAATATATCGCCGACAATCGCGATGCTAAGGTTGGTCAGCGCGCCTTTGGTTTGTTGGATGGTAAAGGCGTCCAACAGCGCCTGAGTCGGGTGACCATGGCGGCCATCGCCGGCGTTAATCACCGCGGCCTGCGGCATCAGCTGGGCGGCAAAGGCGGCGGCACCGCTGGCGGCATGGCGGATAACCACCAGTTGCGGGCGCATCGCGGCCAGGCTTTGCAGGGTGTCGTACAGCGATTCGCCCTTGCTTAATGAGCTGGCGGCCATATTGACCGCGCTGACGCTGCTGCCCAACAGCTTGCCCGCCTGGTCAAAAGACACGCTGGTGCGGGTGGAGTTTTCGAAAAACAAATTGTGCTGCACCAACCCTGCCAGCGGGCGTTCCAATGCGCGGGGGCGGACGGTGGGTTGCTTAGATGTTGCGGAATCTGCCAGTGGCTGTCCCCACCTGCCCAACCAGTGCTGGGCACGGTCAAACAGCGACGCAACCAGCTGTGGCGTCAAATCGGCGCAATCAAGCAAATTGGGAAGGGGGGGTATTTTTGCAGGCATCAAAAACCATTACTACCACCCCCGCCGCCCATCGGCAAGGATTGGTTGCATGGCCATAAAGCCGCAAAGCCAGCCCATTCACAATCGATGATTTACGGATGGCCAGGCCGCTTAAGGCGCATCAGCATTTTTTGGTCGGGGTCGTATTTGTTTAGGATCTTATCCATCTGGCCATTTTCGACCAGCTCAATAACCACCGTGTCCAACATCGATTTTAGCCGTTCATCCTGCGAAAAGCCTAGGGTGTTTTGGTAAACCCGAATCGGGGGTACCTCCAACCGCCGCAAACGGCCAGGGTTTTTCTGGTTATAGGCGGTAAAAATGGCATCATCGACAAAGGTTACATCCGCCTTATTGCTGGCAACACCCCCAAACAGCCTACGCCGCCGCCTGATGTTATCTGTTTTTATGGAATGTTAATAAATTGGAACGACTATAGTTGCTACGCTACGCCCTGCCGTAGTAGTTTATAGTTGTTCCAATTTAGCTAATCTTATCCCCCGTCACATCAATTTCATCGGCGTCCAGGCCATAGGCGGTGTGCAGCGTTCGCAAGGCCAGCTCAAGATAGGCTTCGGCAATCAGCACGCTGATTTTGATTTCTGAGGTAGAAATAACCTGGATATTGATACCCTTATCGGCCAGGGCGGCAAACATGGTGGCGGCCACCCCCGCATGGCTGCGCATCCCAACCCCAATCACCGATACCTTAACCACTTCAGCATCCGACAGCAGCTTTTCAAAGCCAATCTGCCCATGAATAGCCTGCAACGCGGCCACCGACCGCGCCAGATCGCCCTTGGCCACCGTAAAGGTCATGTCGGTGCTTTTGCCATTGGGCGAAACGCTTTGCACGATCATGTCCACATTGATTTGGGCATCGGCCAGCGGGCCAAAAATGTTGGCGGCAATCCCCGGGGTGTCGGGCACGTTAAACAGGGTGACCTTGGCCTCATCACGGGTATAGGTCAGGCCGGTGACAACTTGGTGTTCCATAAGATTTTTATCCTTAACAACAAAGGTTCCTGGCGAATCGGTAAAGGATGACAAAACCTGCAACGGCACGTCACATTTCATGGCCACCGCCACCGATCGGGTTTGCAAAACTTTTGCCCCTGCTGAGGCCATTTCCAACATTTCTTCATAGGTCACTTCGGCTAGCTTGCTGGCGCGCGCCACGATGCGCGGGTCAACGGTGTAAACCCCATCCACATCGGTATAGATGTCGCAGCGGTCGGCGTGCAG